>JBOGXX010000083.1:0-3977 GCA_050696475.1 Solirubrobacteraceae bacterium
GCCATGAACCGCGAGTACACCCAGATCTCCTGCACGAGTGAGAAGGCGCGCTGCCAACGCTCCGGGATCGCGTTCGTCTCCCAGCCCCAGACCCCGATGCGCGGCCCCTGGAAGTAGTCATCGCCCAGCCGCTCGACGAAGTCGGGGAGCTCGTCGGCGTTGACGGCGACGATCTCGAAGCCGTGACGGCCGTCGTGGACGAGGTCCTCGAAGCCGTGCCTGCCGTACTGCGCCTCGAGCGCCACCGGCAGCTCTAGGTGGTGCAGCGGCACGCTGAGAGTCCGCACCGGAACCCCGGCGGCTCCGAGCGCCTCGACGTAGCCCCTGGCCGCGGCGCCGAGACCGAGTGTGTGCCCGAGATACCCGGTCAGACGGACCGCCGGCCCCTCCGCATGGGGCACCGCCTGATCCGCGCGGACCGCCGGCCCCTCCATGCGTGCCGACGGCCGCGCAGCGCCGACATCCTCCCGCGGGCTCGCCGGCGTCGGCTCGGGCCGGGCGTCGCCGGGCTGCGGCGGCATGAAGCGATCGGGGATCGCCAGCTCGGCGCGACCGAAGGCCCAGCACCAGGCCACGTACGCGGGACCGTCGCCGCCGTCGAGGTCGGGGTAGGTGCGGGTGACGTCCGGGCGCGCGCGCGCCACGCGGTGAAACACGTAGCGATTGATGCCGTGAGCGCCGCCGTGGGGCGCCGGCCCTTCGAGCCAGGCGAGCAAGGCCCGTCCACCCTTATTGCTGAAGGGGTCCTCGATCTGCTCCCCCAGCGCGAGCGCCGACGCATACATCCCCCGCAGCCCGTCGTCGAAGACGAGGCCGTCCGCCAGGCGCCTGCCGACGTCTCGGCGGCGCTCGGAGTCCCGCCAGCCGGCGGTCCGCAGCTCATCCGCGTAGCGCTCGCACAACTCGCGCAGCACGGGCGAGCGACTGACGCGCGCCCTGCTCGCCATCGCATTCAGCCGATGCGGGCGGTCGGGATCGAACCCGGGCAGGTTCAGGAAGCGCAGCGGCCAGCTCCCGTCCACGTGCACGTCGTCGCGCTCGCGCGCGAGCGTGTGCAGGTGCAGGTTCCACATGCTGAGGTTGCACCCGGGGTCGTCGAGCACGGCCGTCGCAAAGCGTGCCGGTGCCAGCTCCAGGTAGCGCGCCAGCCAGGGGCGATCCTCGGGGCGGAAACCGACCTCACGCGCGTCGAGCGAGCCGAGCGCCTCCTCGACGTGCTGCTCCCACCAAGCGAGGAAGTGATCGGAGTCAGGAGTGCCGTCCACGGCCATGATCGTCTCGTCGATCCGGCCCGCTCGCTGCATCTGCTTGCGCGAGGGTTCCAGGCCGTCGTCTGGGACGTCCACCGCCGTCCGTGGCACGAGCAGCACGCTGTGCGTCTCCAGCGCGTCCGCCAGCGGATGCAGACCTCCCAGCACCCAGGTGGTGCTCGGCATGTAGAGGACCGGCGCAGAGGTCCTGCCGACGTAGCTGCGCAGCAGGTGGGGGGCCAGCAGGACGGTCAGATCGTCGAGCGTGTAGCGCGCGAGCAGCGTCTCGACGTCGAACTCCAGCTCGCGCGGGAGCGAGCGTATCCGCGTCGAACGATCGCCGGCCGACGCGCCCGCCACGATCTCCTCGCCCGCGGCGAGCAGCACGTCCAGCGGCCAGTCGGGCTGGTGGCGTTGCAGCGAGCGGCCAAGAGCCAGGGCCTGCGGGAGTGTCGCAGGGCTCGCGAGGGTGATGACCTGCATCAGCTGTGGCTCCCGTCCCGCGCGTCGGGCTCCGCCGCGATCCGATCGATCCGGCGGTGCGCCAGCGATGCCGTCGCCTCGACGTCCGCCGCGCCACGCCGCAGCGACTCCGCGGTCCGGATCAGCTCGCGGGCGAGATCCTCGAGCCGCTCGATCTGCTCCTGGTGGCGTTCGCCGATGTGCTCCACCTCCGCCTCCACGCGACCCAGCCTTGCAGCGGCCTCGACACGAGCCGAGCGCCGGCGCGCATACGCGGGCGCGAAACGCCACAGCACCCCGCGCGCGAGCGGATGCAGACGCCGGCGCGAGGATCGCAGGATCTGGGCAGGGCCGGTCCCCTGTCTTGGCTTGTCGTCGGGGTTCATTCGGCGGGAGCTGGCGGCCATTATCGCCCAACCTTGCGAGTGCCCGCAGGTCTGCTCTAGGCTGCCTGCTCCGCTGGTCGGAACCGCGAACACGTGAACGAGTTGCCCCAGACGAGCCAAACGCATGCTCGCGCAAGCGTCGGCGTGGTGATTGCAGCAGCCGACGGGCATGCGCATCTGCGCGAGTGCGTCGAGTCCGTGAGCGCGAACACGCCCACGACGGTGACAACGCTCATCGTCGCACCGACGGCGGCGGCCGTCAACGGAGCGTTCGGGCAGCTCGCACCGGCCGACGTGCTGATCCTCAGCGAGCCGTGCCGGGTCACGCAGGGCTGGCTGGAGCGCATGCGCGAGACCGCACGGGAGGACTCCAACACCGCCACCGCCAGCGCGCTCGCGGACGCCGGGACCGCGCTCGCGCTGTCCGTGGACATAAAGCGCGCGGGGACCGCGGAGGAGCTCCTCACGCGGGCCGAGGGCCTGGCAGCGCACACGCTGGGGCTTCGCCCGCGCCTGGGCTGCGCCGTCGGGCCGTGCGTGTACGTCCGCCGAGAGGCACTCGAGCTCGTCGGGGCGCTCGACGAGAAGCTCGACCTGCAGTGGGCGCTGGAGGTCGACTTCGCCCAGCGCTGCCTGCTCTCGGGCCTGGCTCACCTCGCCGCAGACGACGTGCTCGTGCAGCCGCTCGCGCCCGCCCGAGACGGCACAGAGGAGCTGCCGGCAGCCCTCGCCGCGCGCTATCCGTACCTGTCCTCCCCTCCCGCAGTCGCCGACTCGGGCGTGCTCGCGCTCGCCCTGGAGGCGGCGCGCGGGCCGCACGCGGGCCTGTGGGTGACGCTCGACGCGCGCGCCCTCGATGGCGCTGTGACGGGCACGCAGGTCCACATCCTCGAGCTGATCCTCGCGCTCGCCCACACCGGGCGGCTACGGCTGCGGCTGCTGGTGCGCAGCGGGCGAATCGACCGTGCGACCCTCGAGCTGCTGCGCGGCCTGCCAGAGACGGAAATCCTCGCGTTCGAAGATCTCGATCCGAGCACCGCCAGGAGCACCGTCTTTCACCGCCCGCAGCAGACGTTCTCGCCTGGCGACGTCGCGGTCGCGTTGGCGCTCGGCGAGCGCTTCGTGCTCAGCCAGCTCGACCTGATCGCCTATCGCAACCCCGGCTACTTCGCCGACGCGGACGCCTGGCAGGACTACCGTCGCGCGAGCCGCCACGGCATGTCCGCGGCAGAGCGCGTGGTCGTGTTCTCCGAGCACACCCGGCGCGAGCTGCTCTCCGACGCGCTCGTCGAGGACGCGCGCATCAGGGTGGTCGCGCCCGGGCTGGACCACCGCACGAGCAGCGAACAGCGCCGCCCGTCGATGTTGCAGCCGGGCAGCGAGGAGCCACGCGGCGAAAGTGACGCTGCGAGCTGGCTCGCCGACGGCTTCCTGCTATGCCTGGGCACCGACTTCCGCCACAAGAACAGGCTGTTCGCGCTGCGCCTGCTCGCGGCGCTGCGCGCGGAGCACGGCTGGGAGGGCAGCCTCGTGCTCGCGGGCACGCACATCCAGGTTGGATCCTCGCTCGAGCTCGAGCGCGAGTTCCTGCGGGAGCACCGCGAGCTGGGCGAGGCGGTGGTGGCGATCGGTCCCGTCAGCGAGCCGGAGAAGGCCTGGCTGCTCGCCCATGCCGGCGCGGTCGTGTACCCGTCCGTTTACGAGGGCTTTGGGCTGGTGCCGTTCGAGGCGGCGCTCAGCGGCGTGCCCTGCGTGTTCGCCCCGCAATCCTCTCTGGCCGAGGAGGCTCCCGCGGGGACCGCAGCGATCGTGCCGTGGGATGCTCGGTCGAGCGCGGCGACCGTGCACGCGCTGCTCACCGACCCATCCGCGCGTAGAG
>JBOGXX010000084.1:0-2027 GCA_050696475.1 Solirubrobacteraceae bacterium
GTGGTCCGACGCGGCAGTGGAGAAGGTGACCGAGGACATGGTGGGGCTCGAGATGCACAGCGCCGTACGCAACGTCATGCGCCTGTTCGACCGCATCAAGGACTTCGAGAAGCGCGTGCTCGCCCGCCAGCCGGAGCTCGGCGATGCCAACGTGCAGGCGCTGCTCGAGGCGCTCGCGGTGCTCGCGCAGACGCTGGGCCCGCTCGCTCCGCACATCGCGGAGGAGCTTTGGCTCGAGCTCGGTCACGACGAGCACGTCGCGCAGACGCCGTGGCCGGGCGTATCGTTGGTGGTGCCCGCATGAGCCTCCAGACCGCACCGGGTACCGCCCCTGACGCCAGACAGCGGACGCGCTCCTGCGCGACGGCCCTCATCTGCCGCCGCTGCGAGAACAGCTACCCGCTCGAGCAGGCGATCTTCGCGTGCCCGGACTGCAACAAGGGACTGGACGTCATCTACGACTACGAGCACGCCGCGCAGCACTTCCGCGACGTGCCCGGCTCCGAACGCCCACAGAACATCTGGCACTTCGAGGAGCTGCTGCCGATCGTCGACGCCTCCGCCCAGGCGCGCGTCGGGCAGCACTCCGGCTACACGCCGCTGATCCGCGCCGAGCGCCTCGGCGCCGAGCTGGGGCTGAGCAAGCTCTACATCAAGGACGATTCCAGCAACCGTCCCAGCCTCTCCTACAAGGACAGGGTCGTATCGATATCCGTCGCCCGTCTGCTCGAGCGCGGCGGCACCGAGATCGGCTGCGTCTCAACCGGCAACGTCGGCACCGCCGTCGCCTCGCTCGCCGCCAAGGCGGGTGTGGACGCCTACGTCTTCTATCCGAACCGCCTCGAGGACACCAAGGCGCGCGCCTGCATGGCGTTGGGCGCGAAGGTCTGTCAGGTCGAGGGCAACTACGACGAAGCCAACAAGCGCTGCCGCGAAGTCGCAGAAAGAACGGGCATGGACTTCGCCAACATCACCCTGCGTCCGTTCTATGCAGAGGGCGCCAAGACGGCCTCGTTCGAGATCGTCGAGCAGCTCGATTGGCAGGCGCCGGACCACATCGTCACCGCCGCCGCCGGTGGCACGCTCTCCTCGCGTTTGCACAAGGGCTTGGTCGAGCTGCAGCTGCTCGGCCTCGCAGAGACCGACTCGACCCGCATCCACATCGCCCAGCCCAGCGGCTGCAACCCGATCGCGACGGCGATCGTCGCCGAGGAGGCGGAGATCCGCGCGGTCACCCCCGAGACGGCGGCGCACTCGCTCGCGATCGGCAATCCCGGCGACGGCTACCTGGTGATCGACGCCGTGCTCAAACGCGGCGGCACCGGCGGCTTCGCCAGCGACCCGGAGATCTTCGCGGGCATCGACCTGCTCGCCGCGACCGAGGGTCTGCTCACCGAGCCCGCCGGCGGGACCACAGTCGCCGTCTTGGAGAAACTCGCGTCGTCGGGGCGCTTGGCGTCGGATGAGACCGTCGTCGCGATCATCACCGGTAACGGGCTGAAGACGCTCGACGATCACCCGCCGAAGCCCTGGCCCGCGAAGGTCGGCTGCGATCTCGAGGCCATGGTCGCGGCGCTGGACGAGCTCAAGCAGAGCGGCACGCTCGTCGACACCGCGCGCCAGCTGCTGCACCCCTGAGCGCGCCTGCGGCGCTCGTGGGAGTAGCAGCCGGGAGGCCCACGCGACCACAGCGGTGCGGGCACAAGCACCTCGACTCCACGCGGCTGAGCTAAGACGCCGCCGTTCTCACCGCGGGTCGCCGCGATAGACGATCGAGCGGTGCCGGCATATAGAAAAACCCCGCCGGAGCGGGGCTTTTCCTTAGCAGGTCGATAAGCCGGATTCTGTCGTTGAGCAGCCATCCATCTGAGCGGCCTACCTGGACCTCGGCGGGCACCTGCAAGCGGTCCTGTTTGGCCTTGCATCGGGTGGGGTTTGCCCAGCCGCCGCGTCACCGCGACGCTGGTGCGCTCTTACCGCTCCATTTCTCCCTTGCCTGTGAGCCGTTCACGTGGGACGGCCCCCTC
>JBOGXX010000085.1:0-2739 GCA_050696475.1 Solirubrobacteraceae bacterium
CCGGCCACACCGGCCACACCGGCCACACCGGCCACACCGGCCACGGCGACAACGCCGACCGCGCCGGCGGTCGTGGCGATCAGCCCCAACAACGGGCCGATCTCCGGCGCCACGACGGTGAGGATCCTCGGCTCGGGGCTGAAGGCCGCGGGCTCGCCGACGGTCGACTTCGGCAGCTCCGCGGCCACGGTGCTCGAAAGCAGCGAATCGGAACTGCGGGTCGCCAGCCCGGCGGTTGGCGCCAGCGAGCTCGTCCAGGTCAGCGTGAGCAACGCGGGCGGCACCTCCGCGTCGGTGCCCAAGGATCAGTTCGCGTATGACCCGGCGCCGGATGAGATCTGGCTGGGGCTCGACGGCAACAGCTCCGACGTGCCCTCCTCGCGGCTCGAGCAGTTCGTCGCGCGCGGCGTCGTCTATGACCGTGGCGGCGCCCCGGGGATCGACATCAGGGCGGGCCAGGTGCTCGAGGAAGACGGCAGGAGCACCGCCTTCGGGGAAGCCCTCGCCACTTCGATCGGCGCCGGGATGATCCCGGACGTCACGATCGAGTATGCCGGCTACGAAGGCAACTTCAGCCCCGACCCGAACTTCCCGCAGGAACGGACCGCCAAGGAAGAAGAACAGGGCAAGGAGAGCATCAAGGCATACGTGGCGGGCTTCCTGAAGTCCGCCACCGCGATCCACCGCAAGTACCCGAGCGTCGTGTTCGAGCCGATGAACGAGCCCTGGGGCTACACCACTCCGCGTTTCAACGGTGCGCAGTACGCGGCGGTGATCGCCAGGCTGCTCCCGGAAGCCGCCGCTGCGGGAATCCCGCTGAGCAGCATCTACGTCGGGGCGACCGGGGCGGGCTGCACCGCCGCTGACGGGCACGAAGAATGCACCGCCAACGGATGGGTGCCGGCCATGTACAGCGCGCAGCCTTCGCTGGAGACCGAGATCGAGGGCTGGTATCTGCACCCCTACGGGCCGCCCTCGGGCGTCGGCGGATACGACAGCTCGGGCATCCAGTCGGTGCCTGTGGTGCAGGCGGCGATGACCTCGGGGCAGAGCAACATCATCGTCTCGGAGGTCGGCTATTGCGCGGCCAACGTCAACCGCGGACGCGAATGCGACGGTGAACGCCAGCGCAGCCGCAGGGCCGCGCGGCGCCTGACGGAGATGCTGGACAACGCGCTCCGATACCACGAACAGGGCTGGCTGCGGGCACTGATCGTCTACGCCCGCAGCGCCGGCGGCTGGGCGATGCAGATCGACAGCTCCGGGGCGCTGACGCCCTCGGGCAGGGCGTTGGCCGCGTTCGCCGGCGCGCACGCCACGAGCCCGCCGGAGCTGGCCTTTCAGCCGCTGATTCAGTGCGACGGGCTCGATTCGATCCAGCGCTGCCACGGAAGTCCCGAGCCGGCGTGCGCGAGCTCCGCGGCGTTCGGTCCGTGCACGTGATCGAGGCCCGCCACCTCGACCTCGCCTAGCCGCGCGATGCTCTCGCGGTTGGAGCGCTCGAGCGTCGTCGGCTGCGCCGGCCACGGCGTCAGCACCACCGCGCACACCCGCAGCCCGGCGCTGCGCGCCGCGCCGATCGTCAGCAGCGTGGGGTTGATCGTGCCCAGACCCGGGCGCGCTGCGATCACCAGCGCCAGCGCCAGCGCGACCGCGAGGTCGAGCACCAGGTAGTCATCGCTCAGCGGCACCAGCAGCCCGCCCACGCCCTCCACCACGAGCGCATCGTCCTCCCGATCGGGCCCCGCGGCTGTGTGCGCGCCCGCGAGCAGCTGCTCGGGGGCGATGCGCCGCCCGCTCAGCTGAGCTGCCAGGTGCGGTGAGACCGCCGGCCCGAAGCGCAGCGGGCAGACGAGCCCGGGGTCCATCCCCGCCGCCAGGCCCAGAAGCTCGTGGTCGGCCGGCCACAGGCCGCGCGCGGCGGCCTCCTGCGGATCCTCCAGGCCGGTGAGCACCGGCTTGTAGGCCCGCACCCGCTCGCCGGCTGCGCTCATGGCCGCCAGCAGCGACGCGCTCACGAGCGTCTTGCCGACGCCGGTGTCCGTGCCCGTCACGAACAGCCCGCGCACCGCGCGTCCAACTGCTGTGCTACGCCGCCCGAGCGCCCGAGGTCTCGCGCTCGAAGTCAAACGGCACGCCCGGCCCCGGGATCGTCTCCATCGGCTCCGTGGGCTCGCCGACCGTTTGCCGGTCATCTTCCAAGTCAAACGGCCCGCTCGCCTGCGCCCGCGCGTGCGCGGCGGACCCGCGCTCCAGGTCAAACGGCCCCCTCGCCCGCGCCTGCGCGTCGGACCCGCGCTCGGAGGAGAAGGCCACGAGCCCCCGCTCCTCGACGTAGGCCTGCGCCTGGAAGTCCTCCTGGAGGTCCTCCACCACGAGCTCCCGTTCGGGCAGCGACGGCGTGGTCATCGCCGGCTCCAGGCCGATCTCGCGGGCGAGCCTCCCGAACACCCCCGCCGCCAGCTGCAGCTCGGAGGTCGTGTGCGAGGCCATCGTCGTCAGCCGCAGCCGCGCCGTCCCCATCGCCACCGTCGGCGAGCGGATCGCCTGGGCGAACGCGCCGTGTGCGATCGCCTCCTGGCAGAGGCGCATCGCCGTGCGCTCATCGCCGACGATCAACGGCACGATGTGCATATCTGAGTCCTGCACTGGGAAGCCCTCCACGGCCAGCGCACGGCGCAGGGCGCGCGCGTTGGCGCGCAGCCGCTGCACGCGATGCGGACGCTCCCGCAGCAGCTC
>JBOGXX010000086.1:0-7247 GCA_050696475.1 Solirubrobacteraceae bacterium
CGCGCGCGTGCTGGTGGCCAGCCCGCGCGCCGCTGGCGCGCTCGGCCAGGGCGTGGCGCTCGATGCGCTGGTGCTCAGCGACGAGGACGAAATCGAGCGGGGCGAGGTGGGCGATGCGCTGGGGGACGCACGGCTGGTCGTGTTGACCGAGGGCGAGCGCGGCGGGCGTTACCGCGACGCCACGGGCGCGAGCGGCCGCTGGGCTTCTGTGTCGGCGCCCGGCCCGGTGGTCGACTCCTATGGCTGCGGCGACTCGTTCGCGGCGGGCCTCACCTACGGGCTGGGCGCCGGCCTCGACGTTCCCGAAGCGCTTGCGCTGGCTGCCCGCTGTGGCGCTGTGTGCCTGACCGGACGGGGGCCCTATGGGCGCCAGCTTGGCGCCGGGGATCTCTAGGCGCGGCGACCGGGCCGGCGCGCATATGATTCGCCGAGAGATGGACTACGAGCAGATAACGGCGGAGGTGGCCGACAGCGTGCTCACGATCACGCTGAACCGTCCCGACCGCCTCAACGCGTGGACCGCGCAGATGGGCGCAGAGCTGCGCGCGGCGTTCGACGTGGCGGACGCCGACGACGAGGTTCGCGCGATCATCGTGACGGGTGCCGGCCGCGCCTTCTGCGCGGGCGCGGACCTGGCCGGCGGCGGCGACACGTTCGACGCGCGCAGGCGCGAGGCGGTCGCTGGAGCGGAGCGCGACAACGGCGGCGAATTCTCGCTGCGGATCTTCGAGTGCAGGAAGCCGGTGATCGCCGCGGTCAACGGTCCGGCGGTGGGCGTGGGGGCGACGATGACGCTGCCGATGGACATCCGCCTGGCGGCGGACGACGCACGCATGGGCTTCGTGTTCGCGCGGCGCGGAATCATCCCGGAGGCCTGCTCGAGCTGGTTCCTGCCGCGTGTCGTTGGCATCAGCCGCGCGATGGAGTGGGTGGCTACGGGTCGCGTCTTCACGGCCCAGGAGGGTTTGGAAGGAGGCCTGCTGCGCAGCCTCCACCCGAAGGCACAGCTGCTCGACGCGGCCCGCGAGCTCGCAAGGGAGATCGCGGAGAACACCGCGCCGGTGTCGGTGGCGATGGCGCGGCGGCTGATGTGGCGGATGCTCGGTGCCGAGCACCCGATGCTCGCCCACCGCGCCGACTCGCGCGGCATGATCGTCCGCGGTCAGTCCGCCGACGCGCGCGAGGGCATCACCGCGTTCCTGGAGAAGCGCTCACCGAGCTTCCCCGACCGTGTGAGCGAGGGGCTGCCGGACATCATGCCCTGGTGGAGCGCCCCAGAGTTCGAGTAGCGCTAGCGCTTCGCAGCCGTGCGTCGCGGTGAGCCGGGTTTCCTGTCCCCCGACCCCTTCGCAGAAGCGGCTTTTGCGCCGGCAGCCTTCGGCGCGCTTGCTTTGGGGGCCGACGGTTTGCGCGGTTTGGCGGCTGACGGTTTGCGCGGTTTGGGCTCCGCGCCGGCGCCGCCTTCGCGTGCTCGCACCGCTTCCAGGCTCGCCTTCAGCGCGCTCATCAGGTCTGGCGCCGGCTCGCTGATCTCCTCCGGCGCCGGCTGCACCGCGATCTCCTCACCCTGCGCCTTGCGCTCGATCAGCGCCAGCACGTCAGCGCGATAGGTGTCCTCGTACTTACTCGGTTCGAAGTCACCCGCCAGCGAGCCCACCAGCTGCTTGGCCGCGTCCAGCTCGCGCTTTGTCGTCGCCACCTCGGCCGCGTGCGCCAGCTCGTCGATCCGATCGGGCGCCAGCACTTCGTCAGCGAAGAGCATCGTCGCCATGCCCAGAGTCTCACCCAGCGGGCGGATCGCCACGAGCTGCTCCTTCGAGCGGATCACCACCCGCGCGATCGCCACCTTGTTCGTCTCGCGCATCGCCTCCAGCAGCAGGCGGTAGGGCTTCGCTCCGCCCGTCGCCGGCGCCAGGTAGTAAGGATGGTCGTAGTAGACGGGATCGATCTGTGAGAGCTCCACGAAGTCCTCGATCTCGATCGTCTTCGTCTTCTTCGGCTGTAGCGTATCCAGCTCGCCCGGCTCGATCACCACGTAGCGGTCGGGGGCGATCTCATAGCCCTTGACGACGCTCTCGTAGGGGACCTCCTCGCCCGACTGCGGGTCGACCCGCTTCTGCGAGACCCGCACGCCGCTCTTGCCCGAGAGCTGATGAAAGCGCACCGCCTTGCGGTTCACCGCGCTGTAGAGCTTCACCGGAATCGTGACCATGCCGAAGCTGATCGCTCCCGTCCAGATCGCGCGAGGCATGGGTCTAGTACTAGCACCTCGGCATGCTCCCAACCGGCGCTGCAAAGCGCCTGCCGAGGGCCCCCGCTCAGGCGGCCCGATCCTCACTACTCCAGGTCTATGGGCAAAGCGAGCCCGGGACCACGTCGCTGGGAGGCTCTCCTCCCAGTTCCGTCGCGTCGGTGCGCTCGTCCGCCTGGTGAGCCTGCGCCTGCGCGATCTGCTCCGGCGCGGCGGAAATTCGCGCCGAGTAGATCGACGGCACGCCGATCACCCGGGCGAGCAGCGTCGCCTCGACGATTGCCAGCAGGATCGGCACCATCAGCGAGTCCGCCTGGTGGGTCAGCTCCAGCAGCAGCACCACCGCGGCCAGCGGTCCTTGCATCGCCGCGCCGAGGACAGCCGCGCCACCGATGATCGCATAGCTGCCAAGCGGCGCGCCGGGCCACAGCCGCGTCCAAGCCGCTCCGAGCAGGCCTCCCAGCAGCACACCGAAGGTGAGCGTCGGGGTGAACAGCCCGCCCGGTGCGCCGCTGCCCAGACACGCCGCCGTGGCGAGGGGCTTGAGCACGACCAGGATTGCGAGCAGCGCCACGCTGAGGCGCCCGACCATCGCCAGCTGCACGACCGGCTTGCCGTTGCCGAGCAGTTGCGGGTAGGCGACTGCCACCGCGCCGAGCGCCATGAAGATCACGATCGGGGCACCGAGCCTCATCCAGCCGCTTGGCCTGATCGTGTGTGCGAACGCGATCAAGCGGATGTAGAGGACCGCCGCGAGACCGGCGATCGGGCCGATCACCAGCGCCCACACCACCAGCGAGGCGTGGATGTGGTAGGTCGGGATCGTGTAGGTGGGGCGGCTCCCCAATGCGATCCAGGCGATCGCCGTGGCGATCAGCGACGTCGCCAGCGCCGGAAGCACCAGCGGCAGCGTCAACGCGCCCAGCAGCACCTCCAGCGCGAAAAGCGCGCCGCCGAGCGGCACGTTGTAGACCGCCGCCAGCCCCGCGCCGGCGCCGCAGGCGACGAGCAGCCGTCGCTGCCACTCCGGCAGTCGTGCCCACTCGCCGAGGGCGCTAGCGACGGCCGCTCCGGCTTGCTGCGGCGCGGCCTCCCGTCCGAGCGACGCGCCCAGCGCGACCACGACGATCGAGTAGACCCCGCGGGCGATGCTCGCGCGAAACGGCACACGCGCGTCCTTCAGCCAGATCGCCTCCGACACCTCGCCCGCGCCGCTGTTTGCGAGCAGCACCCCGCCCGCCCCCGCAATCACGCCGCCGATCAGCAGGACGAGCACACGCTGCGTCGCGGATGTGCGCTGCACGCCCGTCAGGAAGTTTCCGGAGTGGTATGACCACGCGAGGTGCTCCACTGCATGCAGCAGCTCCATCAGCGCTGCGCCCCCGAGGCCGGCGGCCACCCCGATCAGCACAACCAGCATCCAGAAGCGCACGCCGTAGGAGGCCAGGATTCCCCGGCCTGGGACGTTCGCTTGCGGGGTCGACTTGCTCACACCTCCCCGCAGTCTGACGGGGCGCCGTCATCAGGGTAGGTCCTGTTGGCGCACCCGTGAGCTGAGTTTGCCTGAACGGCGCGCTGGTCGGTGCAATGCGACCACCCACCAATCCTGGCCGCGCAGCCAGTATCATCCGCGAACCATCCGGCGGCGAGACTTGGAGGTTCTAAATGGCCACGGCAGAGCGGGACATCGAGAAGCTGCAACTGACCGAGCGCGAGCTGTGGCTGGACGGGCCGCCGTATGAGACGTTCAAGCAGATGCGCAGCAAGTGCCCGGTTCACTGGACCGAGGGCTTCGAAGAGTTTCCCGGGGAGGCGGGTTTCTGGTCGGTGACCAGCGCGGAGGACGTGCACACGGTCAGCCGCGACTGGAAGACGTACTCCTCTGAGCGCGGTGGCGTGCTCGTGGCCGCCGCCGGCTTCCCGATCGAGCTGGCGCGCGCGATGTTCATCGGCATGGACCCGCCCAAGCACGACCGCCTGAAGGCGCTCTTCCAGGCCGGCTTCACGCCCAGGCGCATCGCCGCCCACGAGGATGCGATCCGCGCGATCGTGGTCAACGCGCTCGACCGGCTCGCTGGGCGGGACACGTGCGATCTGGTGAGCGACGTCGCCCAGCCCGTAGTCTAGCGGGTGATCGGCAGCTTCATGGGCATCTCCGAGGAGGAAGACGCGATCTGGGCGCGGCTGATGAACTCGACGCTCGGCGCCGCCGACCCCGACCTGAACCCCAACGGCTTCGAGGGCGCGGTCGAGAAGGACCTCCCGGAGATCTTCGAGCGCTGCCGTCGGCTGATCGCCGCGCGCCAGGAGAACCCCACCGAGGACCTCACCAGCGTGCTCGTGCACGCGGAAGTGGACGGCGAGAAGCTCGAGGAACACGAGATCGTGATGGGCTTCTTCCTGCTGATGGCCGCCGGCAACGACTCGACCAAGGCGACCTACTGCAGCGGCATGCGTGCGCTGATGGAAGATCACGAACAGATGCAGCTGCTGCTCGACGATTCCTCGCTGATCCCGGACGCGGTCGAGGAGTCGCTGCGGATGTTCCCCGCGTTTGCGCACTTCCGCCGCACCGCCACGTGTGACACCGAGCTGCACGGCCGCAAGATCCGCGAGGGTGAGAAGGTCGTCATGTGGTACGTCTCCTCCAACCGCGACGAGACCCGCTTCGATGACTCCGACCGTTTCGATCTGCGCCGCAAAGCCGAGCACCAGGCCTTCGGGGCGGGCGGCAGGCACTTCTGCCTCGGGACCGCCCTCGCGCGCCTGGAGCTGAAGGTGATGCTAGAGGAGACGCTCGAGCGCTATCCCGCAATCCAGATCGACGGCGGGGCGGGCGGGCCTCGAGCCGTTGAATCGCTGTTCATCAATCAGCTAAAGTCGCTGCCGGTGCGCCTTTGAACGACTTCAACACCTCCGTCGTCGCTGAGTTCCGTGCCCACGGCGGCCGCGTGGGCGGGCCCTTCGAGGGCGCGCCGTTGCTGCTGCTCACCAGCACCGGCGCAAAGAGCGGCGAGGCTCGCACCACGCCGGTCATGTACCTGCCCGACGAAGAGCGCATGGTGATCTTCGCCTCCAAGGCCGGTGCTCCCACCAATCCCGCCTGGTACCACAACCTGCTCGCCAACCCCTCTGCGACCGTCGAGGTGGGCACAGAGAGCTTCCAGGTCGACGCCAGCATCGCCTCCGGCGAGCAGCGCGAGGAGCTCTACAGACGGCAGGCAGAGCTGCACCCGCAGTTCGCCGACTACGCGCAGAAAACCACGCGGGAGATCCCCGTGGTGGTGCTCGAACGTCGCGCCTGAGCGCCGGGTGGAGGCCTCGCCGGGTGGCGGCCGCGTATGACGTGCAAGCATCTGTGATGGATCGTCTGCCTGCGAGGTAGTTGGATGTGATGCCCACCGTTGCCGAGGGACACCAGAACGCCCAGCGCGTGCCCGCTCACGGCGCCGGCTTCGACGAGGCGGCATTCGACCGGCTCTTCCGCGAGTGCGCGCGGGACGTCCATGCCTATGCGATCTCACTGCTCGCCGACAGGGGAGCCGCCGAGGACGTGGCGGCGCTCGCCTTCGAACGCCTGTATCGCTCCCGAACAGGGATGAGCGGCCTACTGCTCGGCCAGTCGCGCATAGGCGTCGGGACGGCGGGTGCTCAGAAAGGGGAACAGCTCCAGCCAGTCGTGGCGCTGGTCGAGGTCGAGGTCGGCGATCAGCACGGCGGGCTCGTCGCGCGGAGCCTGCACGAGCTTGCGTCCATAGGGGTCGCAGATGAACGACGAGCCATAGAAGCGCAGCGGCGCCTCCTCGCCGACCCGATTGATGGCCACCATGAACAGGCCGTTGGCGATCGCGTTGCCGATGATCACCCTCTCCCACAGCGGCTGGGTATCGAAGTCGGGGTGATCGGGCTCGGAGCCGATCGCCGTGGGGTACACGAGCACGTCGGCGCCCTCCAGGCTGTAGGCGCGGGCGAGCTCGGGAAACCACTGGTCCCAACACGTGGGCAGGCCGAGCCGCGCTTGCTGGAGCTCGACCACGGGGAACGGCTGGGCGTCGGCCGGACCGGGCCGGAAGTAGCGATCCTCGTGGTAGCCCGCGGTCACCGGGATGTGCAGCTTGCGCGTCCGCGCCAGCAGCTCGCCATCGGGCGCGACGAGGATCGCCGTGTTGTAGCCGAGCCCGTCACTCGCCTGCGCTCGCTCGTACAGAGAGGCGTGGAGGTGAACGTTGGTGTCACGCGCGAGGCGCACGGCGAAGCGGTGGGTTGCCCCGCCGGGTAGCTCCTCTGCTTGCACGGCGGTTGCGCTCACCCCGGCCGGATCCGTGGCGAAGTAGCGGCTTAGCGTCAGCTCCTGCAGGCACACCAGCTGCGCGCCCTCCCCGGCAGCAAGCCGGATCGCTGACTCCAGCGCGTCTTCGTGCTCGGCGGGGTCGGGATGCCAGCGCTCCTGCACGGCGCCGATGCGCAGCGGCGCACGCTTGGGCGGGCGCTTGCGCGCCGGCGAACCGTGGGGCTGCGCACAGATCAGGCGGATCGCTCCCATGCGACGGACTGTAGCTGTCGCACCCGCAGCCGCTCACCGGCGTGGCATGCTGTGACGGATGACCCATCCAACGGCGCCGCGCGCGGAGTCGCTCACAGAGCAGCGCGCCCGTCAGCGTCAATATCCGCTTCACCCGAGCGTCGGCGCCGCGCGCCGGTGAGCGCGACGCTGAGCTCCACGCCCGCCGCGGACGGATATCGCATGCCGGGCGAGTTCGAGCCGCACTCCGGCTGCTGGATCGCCTGGCCGGAGCGCGCGGACAACTGGCGCTTGGGCGCGAAGCCGGCACAGCGGGCCTACGCGGCGGTGGCGGAGGCGATCAACGCCTCCGACCCGGTGACGGTGGCCGTTTCCGACGCCCAGTTCGAGCACTGCCGTTCGCTGCTCTCGCCGTCGATCCGTGTCGTGGAGATCTCGACCGACGATGCGTGGATCCGCGACATGGGGCCAACG
>JBOGXX010000087.1:0-5899 GCA_050696475.1 Solirubrobacteraceae bacterium
TCCTGGGTGAGGTCCATGAAAGCCTCCTCGAGCGTTGCCTGCAAAGGAGTCAGCTCGTGCAGCACGAGCCCCTGGGCGGCCGCGATCTCACCGATCCGCTCGCAGGAGAGACCGCGCACCTCGAGCACCCCGTGCTCAGGACTCAGGACATTCGCCTGCTCGAGTGTCAGAGCGTCGTTGAGCTTGGTGATTTCCGGGGTGCGTACCCGCACCGGAGCGTCGCCCGATGCGCGCGCGACGAACTCCTCCACGGTGGTGTCCGCGATCAGTGCTCCGCGGCCGATCACGATCAGGTGCTCCGCTGTCTGGGACATCTCGCTCATCAGGTGCGATGAGAGGAACACCGTGCGGCCCTCAGAGGCCAGACGCTTGAGCAGGTTGCGGATCCAGCGGATGCCCTCCGGGTCAAGACCATTGGCGGGCTCATCGAGGATCACCGTCGCCGGGTCGCCGATCAACGCCGCCGCGACCCCCAGGCGCTGCCCCATCCCCAGCGAGAAGCCACCGACACGCTTGCCGGCGACCTCGCCCAGCCCGACGATCTCGATCACCTCATCAACCCGCGAGCGGGGGATGCCGTGAGTCTGGGCGAGCGCCAGCAGATGGTTATAGCCAGAGCGGCCGGTATGAATCGCCCGCGCCTCAAGCATCGCGCCGACCTCGCGCAACGGCGCCTTCAGCTCACGGTACGGCCTGCCGTTGACCGTCGCTGAGCCCTCGGTCGGCGCGTCGAGCCCGAGGATCAGCCGCATCGTGGTCGACTTGCCAGCCCCGTTGGGACCCAAAAAGCCCGTCACGATCCCAGGGGCAACGGTAAAGCTGAGGTCGTCCACGGCCACCTTCTCGCCGTAACGCTTGGTTACACCCTGAACATCGATCACACCCGGCACACTACGGGGCCGGGCACGCTCCCACAACAACCCCGAGAGGGATCTTCTGGCGCCACCGTATCCCTCTCAGGTCTAATCCGCACTGCTACCTGCGGCGGAAACCTGCCGCAAGGCTCGGACTGCTGATCTACACCATCTCCTAAACGATCAACGGGACGGAGGGGCACCTCAGCGCTGGACAGCCACTAGCGGAGGTGCAACCCGCGGCGCAGTGAGAGGGCGAGCAGCACGAGGACCGCGAGTGGCGTCACCCACCACGCCGTCACGTCGATGCTCACGAGCAGCGCTCCCTCACCGCCGGGCCAGGCGGCGCCCGCACCCTCGGCGCCCCAGAACATGCCAAACGAACTGAGCATCACCCCGACGGCGAACTTCCTCGTTCCAGGGCCGCACGACGGCCCTGGAACGATGCTACCCCTGGCTCGCCATGGCGCGACCGCGTCCTCGGCACCGCGTATCTCGCGTCGAGTGTCGGCTGACGATCCTGCTCAAGGTCTGCCAACACCGGGCGCAAGCAGACGCTGCGCTCCGCCGGGACCGCCCAGACGACGTGTGTGGGCTTCCTGGATGCGTCCCTGCCGCACCGCTTTCGCGCCCAGGTCGCCGGTTCTGAAGACCATGTAGCCCCCGCCGATCGACAGCGCCACGAGCACGACGCACAGCCCGGTGAGCACCGGCTTGGGGGACAGCAGTTCGTCCACGATGCCCAGCCCGGTGGGCATCCCACCGGAGATCCGCAACGACGCGAAGGTGACGATCAATGTCGCCGTGAACACAACGTAGATGACCGCGAGGATATGCACGGCCTGCGAGTGTTCGGAGATCAGTTTCGCGGCTTCGCCTTCCAGGTGCAGCGCGGCGCGCAGCGCGGCGCCAGCCTGCATCGTCAGGAAGATCGAGCTCATCGCGACGATCAACACCACAGCCAGCGCGATCCCATAACGCGCGAACCACTCCTTCTTGAACACGAACACGACCGCAGCCACGACCGTGATCGGGATCAAGACCACCGGCATGTGAATGAACAGCGGGTGCGCGGGCAGACCGTCGTAGGTCGTCGTGATGCGGATCGCCAGCGTCAGGAAGCCCAGGAACCCCAGCAACGCCAGGACGAACTCGGCACGCCGCCAGTCAACGCCCGTCCGGGGCGCCTCGGCGATCCCGCTACTCATCGCACTCTGCCCACTCCGGCTGCTACCCGAGAATGAGTGCTCCGATCCGCGGGCGCGAAGACTCCCAGCTACGCGGCCGGCCTGCGGCGAAGTGAGCCACCCCGTTTGACGAAGCCCGCTCGCGGACTATCCGCGCTCAAACTCCTGCAAGAGCGCCTCGTAGGTCAGCAGCAGCCCCTCGGAGATGGGGACCTCCGGCCGCCAGCCCAGCTCGCGTGCGGCCAGGGAGATGTCCAGGCGGCTGTGCGTCAGCTCTCCCGGGCGCAGGTCGGCGAGCTCGGGCTCGATCTGCTTGCCGGCCGCCTTGCTGAGCGCACTCCAGATGCTCGCCACGTCGGTCTCCACGCCGGTGGCGATGTTGTACGTGCCGGAGTGCCCGCATGCTGCCAGCAGGGCGCTGACGACGTCTCCGACATAGACGTAGTCGCGCGTCGGGGTGCCGTGGCCAAAGAGCTTGGGGGCTCTGTCGGTGTGCAGGTGATGGCTGAAGATCGACACCACACCGGCCTCGCCGTGCGGGCTCTGTCGAGGTCCGTAGACGTTGCCCAGACGACACACCGCGTGGGGGATCTCCGAGGACAGCGACCAGGTCTTGAGGTATGCCTCACCAGCCCACTTGGACGCGCCATAGGGCGACAGCGGGGCGGGGATCCGCTGCTCGTTCGTCGGCATCGGCGCGTCGTCGCCGTAGAGGGCGCCGCCGGTGGATGTGAAGACCACCGGCGCGTTGGCGGACCTGGCAACCTCGACCACGTTGAGCGTCCCACCCACGTTGACTTCACAGTCGCGACCGGGGTTCTCCACGGAGGCGACGACGCTGGACTGGGCGGCCAGGTGAAAGATCGCGCGCGGCTGGACGTCTGCGACGATCGCCTGCAGCGCGGGAAGCTCGACGATGTCCTGCTGCACCAGCGTGGCCTCGGAGGCGACCCTCGCGGCGTCGCCGGAGGAGAGGTCGTCGACCACGGTAACCGCGTAGCCATCGGCGAGCAGCGCGTCCACGAGGTGCGAGCCGATGAAGCCGGCGCCGCCGGTGACGATCGCGCGCGGGGTCATGCGGGGAATCTATACCGACGCGATGGACGCGGCGGTGGCGAGCAGGTCTTCGACCGCTTCGACGGACTCGTCGATACGCTCGAGCACGCACATCCCGCCGCGCTCGCGCGGCAGGCTCCCGCCGACGGCGGGGCCGCCGAGGACGATCGGCAGCTCGGGGCGGTTGCTGCGCAGCTCGCGCAGCGCCAGCTCGACCGACTCCGCGGCGCCGGCTGCGGTGGCGCCGACGACGATCACGTCCGGACACTGGCTGTCGACCATCTCGAGCAGGCGCTGGGCGGAGAGGTCGGTGTCGAAGATCGTGTGAAAGCCCGCGGCGGCGAGCTGATCGTGCACCATCTGCAATCCCAGCGTGTGCTCGTCACCCTCCACGCCGGCCAGCAGCACGCGCTCGCGCGTGGGCTCGGTGGTGCCGGTCATATAGCGGTAAAGCGTCGCCAGCACGCGCCTGGTGATCGTCGTGGCGCGGTGCTCGCGCTCACCGTCGATCTGCCCGGCTTCGCAGAGCACGTTGATGCGCCGCAGCGCTGGTCCGATGACCTCCGCGTGCAGCGTGGTGGGCGTCACGCCATCCTCGATCGCGGTGGCGATCGCGCCCTCTGCCATCTCCGCGTCGCCGCGTTCAAGCGCCGTGGCGAACGTCTCCAGCGAGCTCTCCACGAGCGCCTGGGGGTCGGAGCGAAGCTGTTCGCGGGCGTCCCGACCGCTGCGGCCGAGCACTTCCATGAAAGCATCGAGCAGCACGGGGTCGAAGTGGCGGGCGCGCTGTTCGCGCATCATCTGCACGGCGTCCTCGACAGAGAAGGCCTTGCGATAGACGCGGTCGCTCGTCAGCGCGTCGAACACGTCCGCCACCGCCACGATCCGCCCCTCGATCGGGATCGCCTCGCCCTTCAGGCCCCGCGGGTAGCCGGTGCCGTCCCACTTCTCCTGGTGGCTGAGGGCGATCGTCGCCGCCATGTCCAGGATCGAAGAGGACGAGCCGCGCACCAGGCGGTGTCCCTCCTCGGCGTGGGTCTCGACAATCGCGCGCTCCTCCGGCGTCAGCGGCCCGGGCTTCAGCAGGATCGCATCGGGGATCGCCACCTTGCCCACGTCGTGCAGCGGCGCGGCGTGCCTGAGCCGTTCGCAGAAGTCGGCGTCCATCCCGATGTGTTCGGCCAGCAGGACAGAGAAGCGTCCGATCCGCTCGATGTGGGCACCGGTGTCCTCGTCACGAAACTCGACCGCCATTGAGAGGCGCTGCACGGTCTCCGCCTGCGCGATCTCGAGCTCCGACAGGGCGCGTTTGAGCTCGCTGGTGCGGTGCTCGATCTCCTCTTCCAAGGCCGACTTGGCATTCTCGCCGAAGCGCCAGCCGAGGGCGATCGCCCCTGCGGCGAGCACCACCAGGCAGACGACGACGGGCAGCGAAGCCCCGGCGACGATTGCACCGAGGACGGCCGCGACGCTCACCAGCGCCCAGGGCAGCACGCCGAGAACGGGGTGGCGACGCTTGCCACGTCGCCTCGGCCGCCGTCCACCGGTATCGCCGTGCGCGGCTCGGCGTCTACGCATGAGCGCACCGATTCGCGCGCGCCGGCGCCCTGCCATGCCCGCCCGCCCCCCCGAGTCGGAAGGTCGGCGAAGAGGACTGGCTTGTATCGCACCGTTCACAGAGGGCTCTCGCGTCCTTGTCCGGTCCCAGATATGCGCTGTCGACCAAGTCACCGTTCGACGGCGGACGCGCGGGGCTTGACTTGTGGGTGGGGCGGATAGACATATGTGGGAGACGCCTCAGCCGGTGCTCCGCAGCCTCGAGAGGCTGATCGAGTCGCGGGGCGCGGCCAGCGAGACAGGCTCGTTCCACCTGTCGAAGACGATCGTTCCGGCACGGGTGCCCGTCCCTGCAGCGGACTCGAGGATCTCCACCGGATACGGCTCGCCGGTGCTGGAGACGTAGAGCGTGCCGTGCCGGGCGGCGTCGCTCACGCCGACGACCTGCTTGCCGTGGACCCTGGCGCGGCCGGAGGAAGAGAGCGCGCCGTGGTCGACGAGCGCGCTGTCGATCACCTCCTCGAGACCGGCGAGCGCAGCGAACGAGGCGAGCAGTCCGTGCGCGGCAGAGCCCTCGATCCACTTGCCCTGAAGCAGCCTGGCCACCTTCGCCCCGGCGAAGCGCGCGTAGAAGGCCGTGCTCCCTTTCACGAAGACCGCCCCGGCGACGGCAATCAGGCGGACCTTGAGGCCGTCCAGCGTGACGCTACCCTTGCCTTCGTTGCGACCGACGAGCTCCATATCAAGAGATATCGGCTTGCCTTCGCTGAGAATTGAGCCTGCAACGTGGACGCTCGCCGCCGCGGCGGCAGCAGCTTTGGCCGTGGCGAGGATCTCCGTCGGGGACTTGGCGGCGATCCCGTTATCGGCGCTGGGGGAAAAAGTGGATCCGCAACCGGCGAGAATCAGGGCGAGCAGGACGAGTGCGGTGGCTGTGAGGGACGCAGAGCAAAAGCGCATCGAGGGCCAATGACTGTAGCCAGCGACCACCACCGCCGGCGGGCGTGGCCTTTCAGCCTCAGCAGGCGCTCCGCCGCCAGGCGATAGGCTGACGGCCGTGCCCACGTCCACGATGCTTTGCGCATGAACGACGTCGCCGAGTATACGATCGGCGCGCGCGTGACATGCAGCGACGGCGTCTGCGGACACCTCAGCCGCGTCGTGGTCGACCCGGTCGCTCGCGCGCTCACGCACCTGGTCGTGGAGGCGCCCCACCACCTCGGGCTCGCCCGGCTAGTGCCGATC
>JBOGXX010000088.1:0-7561 GCA_050696475.1 Solirubrobacteraceae bacterium
CCCCTGGAACTTCCCCAGCGTCTACTACTTCACCTATTTCATCTACCACATCGGTGCGATCGTCGCTGGATGCTCGCTCGTCCTCGGCTGCCGCCGCTACCCGCGAGCGGGCGCCGTCTGGCGCGTCTACGGCGCGACGTTCGCATTCACCGTGATCGCCGCCGCTGGCGATCTCCTCACCGGCGGCAACTACATGTTCCTGCGAGAAAAGCCGGAATACGGCTCGCTGCTGAACGTGCTCGGGCCATGGCCGTGGTACATCGCGTCCACCGCCGTGCTCGCGCTGGTGCTCCTGTTTGTCGTGAAGCTGTTGACCGACTGGGCCGCTCAGCACGATCGCGGCCCGGGATCGGCCGAGCCGGCGACCGGCCCCGCGCAGCGCCGCCGCGGCGCGGGGCCGGTCGGATTGGCCTGACGTCTGCGGGCCCGGCGGCGACTACGCTGCAACGATGAGCCCAAGCGGACAGGTGCGGCGGCCGTTGCCGCTGCGGGCGCGCTGGGCGGCCGCGATCATCGTCGCGATCGCCGTGATCGCAGGCGTGGTGATCGCGGTCAACCGAGCTGGCCCGGAAGGGGTCGCCTCCTCTGAAGGTGGAGCGGAAGCTGAAGTCAGCCGGGAGGCGGACATCGTGATCGCCGAAGACCAGGCTCCTCGCACCGCCGGCCTGCCCGCCGGAGCCGCACCCACCTCTGCGCTGCAGCAGGCCATCGCCGCCGACGTGCGCCGGCGCATCAGCGCCAACCAGCTTACCGGGCCGCTTCAGAGGGTCAGCTGCAGCGCTGCCGGGTCGGCCAGCGGCGGGCGTAGCCCGTACCGCTGCAACGTGCGCAGCGCCGGCATCTCATACCTGTTCCTCGCCGTCATCGACGAACACGCGCGGCGCCTCACCTGGTGCAAGGTCGATTCCTCGCCCGCCGGCGCCGGCTCCGGTCCGGAAATCCCGATCAGCGATCGCTGCAGGACCTGAGCCGACCCGTCAGTCGCGTTTCAGCGGTAATTGCCCACGTTGTTCGGCTTTTCTTCGTACTGAACGAGCTGGTTGACGACGTGGTGGGGAAGCAGCGAGACGCCGATCCACCAGGCGGCGATCAGCACGACCGCCACCGCCACCCAGAGGATCCATTTGCGCTGAGCGATCAGCGCGCGCAGGCGGAGCAGCATCAGAGCAGGAACTCCCCGCGCGCGACGATCACTGCAGAGCCGCCCACCTCGACGCGCTCGATCTCCCGCGCCGAGCCGATCGCGCGCGCGAGCAGCCGCGACGGGCGGCCGATCTCGCTGCCCTGTTGAATCTCGATCTCCTCCCCGAAGCGGACGCGCCCGTGGCGCGCGAGGTGTACCGCCAGCGGCCCGGCCGACGATCCGGTCGCGGGATCCTCGGCGACGCCCAAGCCCGGGGCGAACACGCGCGTCTTCCAAATACTCCCCGACCCGGAGAAGCAGCTGAAGCCGGTCTCGCCCAGCTCGCTAAGGGCGCGCATCTCCGGGCTGAGCGCCGCCACCGACCGCGTGTCCGCCAGCTGCACGTAGACGTGGCGGGGGCCGTTCACATAGGCCTCCACAGGCAGCTCCGAGCGCTCGACGCCAAGCGCGCGCAGCAGCTCCGCCTGGTGCTCGTATGGCTCCCAGGTTGGGATCGGCTGGCGCATCCAGCCGCTCGCCACCGAGCGCGAGTCGAGCGAGAGCACCACTGCCACGGCGCCCGCGCCGGTCTCGAGCGTCAGCTGTTCGCGCCCGCGCTCAAAGCCGATCACGACCGCCGAGCCGAGCGTCGGATGCCCGGCGAAGGGCATCTCGGATGCCGGGGTGAAGATACGGATGCGAGCGTCGCCGCCGTTCTCGGCCGGCCTCACAAAGACGGTCTCCGAGAGGTTGAGCTCGCGTGCGAGGCGCTGCATCGCTGTCGCGCTCAGCGCCGGCGCCTCGGGGAACACGGCCAGCTGGTTGCCCTGCAGCGGGGTATCGGTGAACACGTCCAGCAGGACGTAGCGATAGGAGTCGCTCATCCCTCCACTATTGCGCGGCGGGCGCCCGTCCAGCGCCGGCGAGCCCCTCCACACCCCGACGTGGCTCGCTCACCGGCGCGCGCAGCAGCAGCGCAGCCGCCAGCGCGCCGAGAATGAGGCGCGCTTGCCTACCTGACCTCCGCACGCGCGTTACACCTGTACGCTCGAAGCGAGCTAGGAACAGAAGCGCTCGATGAGCGCAGGGCAAGAGAGCGGAGGAAGTGGGATGAGCGAGGCGGTGCAGACCCAGAGCGAAGTGGTGCAGATGCAGGTCCAGGACGGCGTTGCCGTGCTCACGCTCAACCGGCCCGAGCGGCTCAACGCGTGGACGGCGGAGATGGAGCGGGCGTACTTCGCGACGCTGGAAGAGTGCTCGGCGGCACCGGAGGTGCGCGTGATCGTGGTGACGGGTGCCGGACGAGGCTTCTGCGCCGGCGCGGACATGCAGGCGCTGCAGGCGATCGGCGAGGGCGAGGTCCAGAGCGGCGCGGAGGAGCACGCGCGCTACCCGCAGACGCTGCCTCTGTCGATCCCCAAGCCGATCATCGCGGCGATCAACGGCGCCTGCGCGGGCATCGGCCTGGTGCAGGCGCTGATGTGCGACGTCCGCTTCGCAGCCGAGGGAGCCAAGCTCACCAGCGCATTCGCGCGCCGCGGCCTGGTGGCCGAGCACGGCATCTCCTGGATGCTACCGCGGCTGGTGGGTCCGGCGAGGGCACTCGACCTGCTGCTCTCGGGGCGCGTGGTGTTCGCCGAGGAGGCGCTGGAGCTCGGCCTGGTCAGTCGCGTGCTGGCACCCGACAGGCTGCTCGAGGCGACGCTCGAGTACGCCCACGAACTGGTCCTCAACTGCTCGCCCAGGAGCATGGCGACGATGAAGCGCCAGGTTTATGCGGACCTGCAGCGCGAGCTGCCGGACGCGCTGCAGGAGGCCGATCGCCTGATGCTCGAGTCGTTCACTGCGCCTGACTTCGCCGAGGGCGTGACGAGCTTCGTCGAGCGCCGCGACCCGCGCTTCGCGGCGCTCGGGGATTCCTGAAGGTCCCGGCCGCGGCGGATGGCCGAGGAGGCTGCCAGGGCCGCCATCCGCGCAAGCGTGCGCGGCCGCGTGCAGGGCGTGGGCTTCCGCGACGCGACCGTCACGCGGGCGCGCCGGCTCGGCGTGACGGGTTGGGTGCGAAACGCCGAGGACGGGACGCTGGCCCTGCACGCGGAGGGCCCGGCCGAGGCGGTGGAGCAGTTGCTGGCGTTCGTGCGCGGGGGCCCGCCGTCCGCCAGCGTCAGCGACGTCCAGCTGCAGCCGGCGAAGCTGGAGGGCCACGAGCGGTTCGCGGTCCGCGGCGTGAGCGCGGGCGTGTTCGTCTTGCAGGAGCACCAGGCGAGCGCGCATCACTTCGACCTGCGCCTGCAGGTGGGCTGGGTGATGCGCTCGTGGGCGCTGCCGAAGGGCCCGTCGCTCGATCCTGCGACCAAGCGCCTGGCGGTGCAGGTGGCCGATCACGAGCTGTTGATCAAGCGCCGCGACGAGTTCGCGCGGCCCGGCTCGGACGTGATCGCCGAACAGCCCCGCTCGGTGATCAGCGGGAGCACGCTCGACGAGCTCCTGCGCATCGAGCTGCCGGAGGAGAGCTGAGCGGCGCGATCGCCACCGCCGGGCGCCCGCGAGGGCATGCGAGCAGGCAGCCGGCACGCGGCGGTGCCGTCCGCGCTACAGTCGCGGTTGTTGTCAGGGATCGCGGGCAGCCGTGCAGGACAGGCAGCGACTGGGCGCAGGATGCGCCAGACGCAGGCGTTGCTGTGGCTTTTGCTGTGCTGCTCGCTGGCGCTCCCGGCTGCGGCGTCGGCTGAGGACCTCTACGTGGCGGGCAACGCCGCGCACTCGATCTCCGGCTTTCAGATCGACGACGAAGGCCTGCTCACGCCGATCGAATGTGCGCAAGAAGCCCCGTGCGCGAGCGAAGCGGGTCCTGGGACGCTGGCGGTGAGCCCGAACGCCAAGTACGTGTTCCTCGTCAACCGGGCCAAGGAAACGATCTCCACGCTGGCGATCGGCGCGGACGGGACGCTGTCGAAGGTGGCATGCGCAAAGAAGTGCACTACCGCCAGCGAACCGGCCGGCACCGCGACGACCCCGAACGGCAAGTACGTGTACGTGGCGAACTCGGGCGCCGAATCGATCACGATGTACTCGGTCGCAGCGGGCGGCGCGCTAACACGGGTCGCCTGCAAGGAAGCGGAACAATGCAAAACCGAAGGCAGGCCGTTCGGGCTTGCGGTCAGCCCAGGCGGGGGTTTCCTGTACGCGACGGACGTGAGCGCGGAACGCGTGTCGGTGTTCTCGATCGCCGCCGGCGGCGCGCTGACCCGGCTCACCACCTGCGGGGCATCCTGCAAAACGGAAGTAGAACCGACCGGGATCGCGATCGCCCCCAACGGCCAGTTCCTGTACGTCGCCAACCGCGGCTCGGGTACGGTCTCCGCCTTCCAGATCGGCGCCGGCGTCCCGTCTCCGATCGCCTGCGCCGCGGCGTCCTGCAAAACGGGAGTAGAACCGACGGGGATCACGATCGCTCCCAACGGCCAGTTCCTGTACGTCTCAAACGCCGGTGCGAACTCCATCTCGGCGTTTCAGATCGCCCCCAACGGTGCGCTCTCGCCGCTCGAATGCGCTGCGCCCGGCTGCGAAACGGGAGCCGAACCGGTCGGTATCGCGGTGAGTCCGGACGGGCGGTTCCTCTACGCCGCGGATGCACGCGCGAGCACGATCTCGCCGTTTTCGATCGAATCGCAGGGCACGCTGTCGGGGCTGTCGTGCACAGCGCCGAACTGCACAACGGGATCGGCGGCGTTCTTCCAGTCGCTTGCGATCACACCCGACCAGGCGCCGACGGCGTCCTTCACGGACACGCCCGTCGCGGCGGGCTCGCCCTCGACGTTCAACGCATCCGCCTCAACCGCCTCGCCGGGACAGAGCGTGGCGAGCTATGACTGGAGCTTTGGTGACGGCACCAGCGTGCAGAGCACATCGCCGACCGTGAGCCATAGCTACGCGAAAGCGGCGACCTACACGGCGACGCTGACGGTGACCGACTCGGCGGGCTGCTCCGACCAGCTGATCTTCACCGGACAGACGGCCAGCTGCAACGGCTCGAGCGGCGCCCAGCACACATCGACTGTGACGGTACCGAGCGTGAGCCTGGCTCTGAAAGTCTCTCTGGGAGATCTGGGGAAACTGAGACTGTCGTCTTTCGATCCGCATGGCGGCAAAGGTCCGACGCCGAGCCGTGTCGAGCTGACGCTGAGCAGCCTTCGCCAGAGCACCGCCAGGTGGCGCGAGGGCAAGTCGCTGGCTCACATCAGCTCCGCGAGAAAGGCCCCTCCGGTCGGCACTCGCTTCTCCTTTCACCTCAGCCAGGCCGCCAGCGTGACGCTCACGTTCTTGCGCGCGCGTCCCGGTCGTAGGGTGGCGGGACGCTGCGTGGCGCCGAGCCGTCGCAACGCGCACGCTCATCGATGCCAACGCTCGGTGATCGCCGGCACACTGAAGCGGGCGGCCGGCGCGGGAGCGAGCACCGTGCACTTCTATGGACTGCTCTCGAAGCGAAAGCGGCTGAGCCCGGGCAAGTACACGCTGGTCTTGAGCGCGACGGCAGCCTCCGGAGCGCATGCGACGACGACGGCGTTGCACTTCACGATCATCAGGCCAAGCGGCTGAGCTCGAGGATCCCGGGCCGGCTCACCCGCTTCGCCGGCTGCCACGAAGACGCGCCTCCCCGGTCTCATCGCCAGCCGTCTTCGGCGTCCCGGGCCTCCTCGACCCGCCGTAGCCGCACGCCGCCCAGCTCGACCGTCTCTCCCCCGCCGGGCAGCTCGTGCGGCAGCTCGACGGCGATCTCGACGATGCCTTGCGCGGTCTGCTCGGCCGCCCTCTGGAAGCGCACCTCGCCGCCGTCCAGGCGCAACAGCCGCCCCGAGGGCACGGGCACGCCCAACACCTCGCCCCATCGCGCGGCCACCGCCTCCGGCTCGGCCACGGCGACGGTGATCGCCACGAGGCTCCCCGCTGCGCCCGTGCCGAGGCGCGCGGTCCACTCGGGTCCGCCCCAGCGCCAGCTGCCATACGGCCGCGAGCGGTCCAGTGAGACAATCGCCCCACGCATGTCACCCGGGTGCAGATGCGTCCCCGAGATGTCCGGCAGATCGAGCTGCCAGACGACACGCACGCCCAACCCCAGCGCGCGCGAGCGCGCTCCCTCGAGATCCTGCAGGTCGAAGATCGCCATGTAGCCGCCACCGCCGCCATGGCGCTCCAGGTAGCGTCCAGCCGCGGTTCCCGGCTGAGTGGGCGAGATCACCTCCAGGAAGCAGTCGCCCAGCGCGAACACGACGTTCTCCAGCCCGAACTCCCGTACTCCCGGATCACGGAACGGCTCGCCCAGCCCAAGCGCCGAGCGCAGCGCCTCCGCTGCGGGCTCGAGCTCCTCCGCGACCAGCACCGCCTGGCGCAGCCTCGCCAATGATCCCCCGACGCTCATCCGAGAAGCCTACCCTGGCCCCTCCTGCACGGGATCGGACCAGTCCTCTCACAGCGGCCGCGAGGCGTGCGCGGTGAGCGACGGGCCGGTGGCGCTCGCCGGCGCGCGAGCCGAGGAGCGCTCCGAGCATCTGCCTGCGGGCGACCCGTAGTATCAGGGCGGTGAGTGGTGAGCGAGAACTCGACGTCGTGCTGTTCGGCGCGACCAGCTTCGTCGGACGCCTGACTGCTGAATATCTCGCTGGCGCCGCGCCACAGCCCACGCGCATCGGCTTGGCGGGCCGCTCGCAGCAACGGCTTCAGGAGCTACAGGCGTCGCTCGGCGCGCCGGCCGCCCAGTGGCCGCTGATCGTGGCCGACTCAGGCGACGAGCAATCACTGCGCGCGCTCGCCGCGAGAACGCGAGTGCTGGCCACCACCGTCGGCCCCTATCGCCGCTTCGGGCTGGGGGTGGCCGGCGCGTGCGCGAGCGCGGGCACCCACTACGCGGATCTGACCGGCGAGGTGCTGTTCATGCGCGAGACGATCGACCGCTTCGCCTCGATTGCCCGGGACAGCGGCGCGCGGATCGTGCACAGCTGCGGCTTTGACTCGATCCCCTCGGATCTTGGCGTGCTGGCGTTGCACGAGGCCGCGATGGCGGACGGCGCGGGCGAGCTGCAGGACACAACGCTGGTGGTGCGCGCGATGAAGGGCGGCGCGAGCGGCGGCACGATCGCCTCGCTGAAGGGCACGATCGACGACGCCCGCAGCGACCGCCGGCTGGCGCGGGTGCTGCTGGACCCCTACGCGCTCAGCCCCGACCGCGCCGCCGAGCCGAGCCTTGGCGCGGAGGGCGACTTGCGCACGATCGCCAACGACCGGGACCTGGAGATGTGGATCGGCCCGTTCATCATGGGCACGATCAACACGCGCGTGGTGCGCCGCAGCAACGCGCTACAGGACTGGGCCTACGGCCGGCGCTTTCGCTACCGCGAGGTGATGGGCTTCGGCTCGGGCCCGCTGGCGGCCGCGCAGGCG
>JBOGXX010000089.1:0-4911 GCA_050696475.1 Solirubrobacteraceae bacterium
TTGCCTGCCTGCGCACGCAGTTGCGTACGCCGGTCATTTCCCTTCGCTGTGCTCGAGCTTCTTGAACGCCTTTGCTTCGGCCGCTTCTTCCTTTGCGAACTGCTTGCGTGCAGCTTCTTCGGCGGCGCCGCCGCCTGCCGGCGTCCGCCTGCCAGATCTCGACTTCTTCTTGCTCGAGTGCTTTCCTGTTCCTGCTCTGGTCCTCCCCCTGCCCTTGCGGGAGCCCTTTCTGCCTTTCTTCTTGGACTTGTGGGATGCTCCGCTCGGGTGAGCCGCGGCCGCCCTCTTCGCCGCTTCCTCTCGCTTCTGCGCTTCGGCCTTTGACTTGGCTTGCTCGGCGGCCTCCTGCTTCTTGACCGCCTTTTCGCCGGCTTCTTCGTCCTTTGTTGCGGCTTCTCCGGCTTGCGCCTTCGCTGCGGCGCCCTTGTGCGCGCCTGCCGAGCCGCCTTTGGATCCACCCGCGGAGCCGCCTTTGGATCCGCCCGCGCAACCTGCCAGCAGGGCGACGAGCACGAGCGCAAGCAAGCGAAGGATCGTCCTGGCACCTGGGAACCGGCGCTCCTGGGCGGCCCCTATGCGCTGCTCAGGCGAATTCATTGTCAGGACATGCCTTTCGTTGGGGTCCTGCCTCAAAGCCCGCTCGAGGGCGACCGTTGGCTTCTACCCAGCGGCGGCGCTGGGGGTGGTGCTTGACGGCGTCTGTTCTGCTTTTTTGGCTTTCCGGGCCTTCTCGGCCGCTTCTTGTTCCTTCTTGATCGCCACCCTGACGGCTTCTTCGAGCTTCTTGACGTTCCCCGCCGCAACTTTTTCGATCTGCTTGGCACGCTTTGCCGCGGCCTGTTCCTTCTTCTTCGCTCTGATCGTGGCCAGCGCTTCTATCTGCTTGGCTTTCCGCTCTGCGACTTCTTCCTGTTGCGTGGCTTCTATCGTCGACAGGAGTTCGCGATCCTTGGTCAGTTCCGCCTGTTCCTGTTGTTTTTCTTCCTCCGCTTCGCTGTGTTCCAGCTGCGCGGCACTCGCTTTCCCGGTCTTGACATGACCCCCCGTGGAGCCCCCGCACCCGGCGAGCGAAGCTGCCAAGCCAACCGCGACCGTGCAGCACAACACTGTCTGTAGAACTCTACGACCTTTCAACGGGCTCGTGTCCGCTATGTGCGTAGGGCCGCTGCGAGCACGGCGGCGCCGCTGCGGGCAACGCAGGTCGCTGAACCGGCAGGCACCGTCAGCGGCGCTCGCCCGCCAGTCGGGGGCGCGACCGGATGTAGGCGGCGATGGCGTCGACGCACGCACCCACGCGACCGGCTCAGTTGTCTCACTCAAGCAACACGCTCTCTCATGTGCTGCGAGGATAGCCTGGGCGGTCCGTGGCAATCCTGGATGCGAAATGACGCTTGCATGGATCGCGCTCGCAGCAGGGGCGGCACTTGGCGCGAGCCTGGCCGGCGGACTGCTGCGCCGGCGACGCCCGGGGTTCTCCGGAGCAGCGAGGGCACGGATCGTCGGGCTCGGGGACTCCACCTCGTTGAACCGCGACACGGGGGCGGTACGATCCGTCCAGAAGGCCGACCTCCTGATCGAGGAGGCAGCCGTGCGAGAGATCTGGACGCCCGTGCACCTGGAGCGCCTGGCCCGGACCTACTGGCGTTTCCTGACCCGTGTCACACTCGGCTTGATCCGCGTCCGCTACGCGGATGACAAGCGCTCGGTGGTGCTGATCGCCGCGCCTTTCAGGCTGCTCACCTTTCAAGCTCCCGAATACGAGATGGACCGCGCGCGCGGCCTGGTTCGGTGGCGAATCGCGCGCGGGCTGCTTGTGTCTCGTCGCGGGCGCGGCGGAGGCGGATACCTGCAGATCGAAGTCAGCAGGCAACCGACCGAGCACCAGGGACAGGTGCGCTTGCACGTCGAGGTGGAGGTTGCCAACTTCTATCCATCGATCGCCTCACGCCTCAGTCGGCGGGTCTACAACGCCACGCAATCTCGCGTCCATGTGATCGTCACCTACGGATTCCTGCGCTCGCTCGCGCGCCTGGATCTGGCAGAGTCCCGCACGCGCCGCTTCAGCGGCCCGTGACTCAGTAGCGCTCGCCGCCGACGGCGCGCAGCTTGACGCGATCGTGCGTGGCGGTTACACGCCTGATGGTTCCCGTGCGCGCGCGCGTTACGAGCGATTCCGTGGTGGCGCCGCCGGCGCTGGGGTAGCGCACCCCCTGCAGCACGTCCCCGTCGGTGATGCCGGTGGCGGAGAAGAACACGTCCTCGCCGGCGACGAGATCGTCGCGGTCGAGAACCCGATCGAGGTCGTAGCCGGCGTCGAGTGCTGCGGTCCGCTCGCCCTCCTCTCGCGGCCAGAGGCGCCCCAGCAGCTGCCCTCCCAGGCACTTGACGGCGGCGGCTGAGATGACGCCCTCGGGGGTGCCACCGATTCCCCAAAGCAGATCCACGGGCGAGTGCTCGGTTACTGCGAGCAGCGCAGCGGAGACGTCGCCGTGTGGGATCAGACGCACGCGAGCGCCTGCCTCGCGGATCGCGGCGATGCCCTGCTCGTGGCGGGGGCGGTCGAGCACCACGACCATCACGTCTCCCACAGGGCCGCCCCTGCGCGCGGCGACGAGCTTGACTGTCTCTCCAAGCGGGCGATCGAGATCGAGCAGGTCGGCGATCTCGGGCGCACCGGCCATCTTCTCCATGTACACGCACGGACCGGGATCGAACATCGTGCCCCGCGCGGACAGGGCGATCACGGCCAGGGCGCTGGGCATGCCGTGCGCGGCCAGCGTGGTCCCCTCGAGCGGGTCGACGGCGATATCGACCTGAGGCGGCGAGCCGTCGCCGATCTGCTCGCCGTTGTAGAGCATCGGCGCCTCGTCCTTCTCGCCCTCGCCGATCACCACAATGCCGTCCATGCGTACCGAATGCAGCATGTAGCGCATGCCGTCCACGGCGGCCTGGTCGGCGGCCTCCTTGTCACCCCTGCCGGCCAGCGGCGCGGCGGCGAGCGCGGCCGCCTCGGTCACTCGGACGAGCTCCAGCGCGAGGTTCCGATCCGGTAGCTGGTGAGGTGGCTGCGAGCTCAAAGGTGGTTGATGCGCCGGCTCGATCAACTACGCGCCTGCGGTCTGCTTCGCCGGCGCACCCGCTTCAGCCAGCGGGCGGAGCGCCGGCGCAGAGATGGCCTGGCGGAGGAACGCTCGACCGGCTGGCCCAACACCTCTGCGTGACTCTTGTGAGGATCGGACGGATCCAGCAGATGGTCCGCGACGTAGCTGCGCAGATCGTTCTCGGATGGAAGCTCAAGCGTCGCCGGGCGCAGCTGGGCGCGCCAGGAGAACGCTCCGCCGGCAACCTCCTCCGGCACGTAGCGCTCGGCGCCGAACTTACGAGTCGCATAAGGCACGCTGAGAAACATGTAATGGCGCGAGTACATCGAATGTGGCGCCATGCGCAGACCAGGGAAACGGACCAGATGACCATTGGAGTAGGTGAGTTCCACCGGTCCGTCCTGGCGCTTCCATGCATTCATGCGATGTGGCATTTTGGGCAGGAACGGATAGTACGAGCGCATCGTCTTCAGATAATCGGGGTGATCGTGGTCCGGCGCCTCGCGTGTGGGGATGAAGGTGAACTCGATGAAGTTCACGGCGTTGTAGCCCGCCTTGTCGATCTCGAGGATCGACTCGGCGAGAGTGCGTCCACGCTCGGAGGAGACCCGAAATTCATCGGCATCGACATGGATCAGCCAATCGGCGTCGAGGCTCTGCGCGAGCGCCTCCTTACGTAGGAGCTGGGCGCGCAGCGCGAAGCGACCGTCGCGCGGGATGCTCTCGATTCCGACGAGGTTCTTTCCCAGCCGGCGTTCGGCTATCACGACTGTCTCGTCAGTCGATTCATTGTCGACCAGATAGGCTGAGATTCCCTGTTCGCCAAGGTGATCGAGGCAGTCCCCGATGAACCGCTGCTCGTTGTAAACCTGCAGCATCGCAATGATCTTCACGGCGGCGTGACCATACCAGACGACTTGTGCAGGAGGCCGGGGCTGGATCTGACGCACCACCCAGGGCCACGCCGCGGACACCACGCGACACGGCGTTCCCCCGAGGGCGTGCGGTCACTACGATTCCCGGCGTGGACGAGCGCTCCGTGACCGTCGCGGCCAAAGTCGCGTCTTCGCCGCGATACCCGCGCGAGGGACAGCTTGCGCGAGCGCGGGATACGCTGCGTGGGCCGAGGCTGCCGGCTGAGTGTGTGCGGCCGCACGGCGAAGACCCCGCGAGCGCCCTTCGCGCTCTCCCCGCGAGCATCAAGGAGCAGATATGACTCAGATCGGTTTCGTCGGGCTCGGCAAGATGGGCGGGAACATGGTGCACCGCATCCGTCGTGACTCCGAGCACGAGGTGGTCGCGTTCGACTTCGACGGGCGGGCGGTCAAGCAGGCGGTCAAGAGCGGCGCGTCGGGAGCGAACTCGCTGAAGGACCTCGTCGGGCAGCTGACGGCGCCTCGCATGGTCTGGATCATGGTGCCGGCGGGCGCACCCACGCAGGAGACGGTCGAGAAGCTCGCCAAGCTGCTGGACCGCGGCGACACGATCATCGACGGCGGCAACTCCAAGTGGACGGACGACAAGCGCCGCTCGGCGGAACTGAAATCGAGCGGCGTGGAATACGTGGATGTGGGCGTCTCCGGCGGCGTGTGGGGACTGGAGGTGGGCTACTGCATGATGGTCGGCGGACCACAGAAAGCGGTCAAGCGCCTGGCGCCGATCCTGGACGTGCTGGCGCCGGCGACCAACGAGCAGAGCGTCGCGGCGATCGGTCCGCGCGGCTGGATGCACTTCGGCGCCTCGGGTGCGGGCCACTACGTGAAGATGGTCCACAACGGCGTCGAGTACGGCCTGATGCAGGCGTACGCGG
>JBOGXX010000090.1:0-2966 GCA_050696475.1 Solirubrobacteraceae bacterium
ACCCCGCGCAGCACCGGTCGGAAGGGTTGGGGATCGATCTCGACGCCCACGCCCGCCGCGATCGTCTCGGCGACCGCGTCGGCCTGCTGGGCCGCCAGGCCACCCTGCTTGAGTGGAAACGCCGTCACATCACCGGCGGCGAACACACCCTCCAGGCCGGGAAGCCGACCGTGGGCGTCGGTTGATATGAACCCGTCCTCGGCGCAGGCGATGCCGCGTAGTCGGGGCCCAACGAGGCGCGGCTGAGTGACGACACGGTCGACTTTTATGCGCTGCCCTCCGGGGCAGATCTGGAGCCGGCCCGAGCCGGCAGGCACGCCATAGCTGCTCGTGTGCAGCACGACGCCGGCGTTTTGCAAGAGCTGGCGGACCTTCGTGCTGGCGGGCTTGCCAAAGATCACAAGCGGTGCCCGCTCGGGGGTGAGGAGGGTCAGCCGTGCCGGCGAGTGCCCGTGCTCGGCGCACGCCGCCGCGGTCATCAACACGAGGTCATAGAGTGGCAGCGGCCAACTCGCGCCGCCGGGCTTGACGAACGCCACCCTGCTGATCTGCTGCTCAAGCAGCTGGGTGAGCAGCAGCCGGTAGGCGGGCCCATCGCGACCGCCGTGATAGCTCAATACCTCCGCTGAGGGCCACTCCCCGTGCGGACGCGCGCCGACAGCGAGCACGAGCATGTCGTAGGGGAGCTCCTCGCCGTCCCTGGTCACCACGCGATGGCGTTCGTGCTCGACGCGATCGAGCGCTCCACGGTGCCAGTGCGCTCCCATCGCCGCCGCGGTGTCCTGTAGCCGCAGGCCACGTCCGCGCTTGGGCTTGAACGGCTGGTCGACGGACATCGACAGGTTGACGAATCTCGCCTCCGGTGCGAGGATCGTGACCTTGACGCGATCCGCGGCCAGCGCGCGCAGCGCCAGCAGCGTCTCCAGCCCGGCGACACCGCCACCGGCAATGACCACTCGCGGCAGACGGGAATAAAGTCGCGACTGGCTGGACACGGCGTTCAATCCTCTTGGTTACGGTTGGAGAGACGCGCGGCAGCCGTCCCTCGGGGCCGACGTTCGCCGGCAAAGCGGGAACCGGATCTGGCGCTTGTCGGGAACCTCACGATTCTGGCTCGGATCGAAGGCGGGTTGCTCATGCCTCCTCAGCGTCGGGCGTGCCACCCTTCTTACGCCGGCGCCACCGCCGGTAAGAGGCACAGCGTCGGCTGACGCTGGGAGACCATGCGTGCGGTATCGCTCGGTCCGCTCAGGCGTGCAGGGGGCTCGATCACCGGTGGGGCCCTACCGTCCCGCGCGATGTTTGGCGCGCCGCCGTCGCTGGCACGCCCTCGACGCCCTCGACGCTCGCGTCGATCGGAGCGCTGCTATGTCGGGCGGCGCCCCGGGGCGACCGAGGTGTACGTCGTCAGCGGCGCCGGCGTCGAACAGCTGGTGCATCTGGGCTACCGCAGCACCGCGGCGTTTGACTGGGGGCGCTCGACACCCGGCGCGCTGGAGCTCGCCTTCTCGCTGCTCACCCACGCAACCAGGCGCCAGCCGACACAGCTCGCGTGCCGAGCGTTCTGCGGGGAGGTGGTGGCGTGTCTGGATCACGCCGGCTTCGTGCTCTGCGACGGGGACCTCGCACTGTGGCTGATGGGCGCCCTGTCATCCGCTGAGACAGCCGACCGGGACTCGCAGGGTGATCATCACGCACGTCAAGGCTGGTGCGCGCCCCCGTGGCTCCGGTCGCGGCTGAGACGAGCCCGGTCGCGGCTGAGACGAGCTTGACGCTCCTCGAGCCAGCCACCCTCGTCACGGGCAGGAGCCGTCTGCTACTGTTATTTACAGTTGCGCTATGTAAAAGGGAGATCGACTGGAGGCGGCAGATGAGCATCACGGCCCCGCCCGCACGGACACCGAGACGCCGGCACAGGCCGGATGCGGTAGCTGCCCGCCGCCCAGCGGCTTCTCGGGCACGCAGTGCGCGACCGTCCGCCCCCACCCCAAATGAACACGGTCCGAGCACAATGTTTCGCGTGCCGTTCACGTGCGCGATGAGCGACGCCGATGTCGCGCTCCTCGCCAGTGAGCTTGACCTCACTACGCACATGCACCCGAAGCTGCTCGTCAGTCCGGTCCATCCCGCTTTCAAGCGCACCGACTTCTCCTCCGGCCTTTTCCTGGAGCACGGCGCGAGCGAGGGACACTGGGTGCTCGAGGGGCGAACGTGGGGGAACCCACCGGCCTGGCTCGTCCACGACTGGCATCTGCGCGCGGCTGGTGCCGCGCGCCGGCTCGATCCCGCCGTGACGCTCCCGTCTCGCCTGAGCGCTTCAACGCTCGCGGACCGAACGGCTCCGCTCGGGCGAGACGCGAACAAGCGCCTGATTCGGCTCGTCAGCCACCTTCTGGGTTCACGATGAGCACATCACCCGCACCCGCAGCGCGCCGGCTCGACCCTGAGTCCCGCGCCTGGTTTGAGCAACTGCACGCCGATGGGTGGGTACGCGAAGCGGCGCTCGGCCGGCTGCACGCGCTCCTGCTCACCGAGGCCCGCCACGAGGTCCGGCGGCGCACCGCCGCGCTCGCGCACCCGTCCGGTGGTGATCTCGACGATCTCGCGCTGCAGGCCGCCGACGACGCGCTCATCGCCATCCTGGGAAAGCTCGACGGGTTCCGCGGTGATGCGCTCTTCACGACCTGGGCCAAGCGGTTCGCCCAACTCGAGGTGCCCGGGAAGATCCGCAGGCGCCTCGGCCACCTACGTGCCACCCCAACCGACATCGAACGCTGGCCGGCCAACACCTTCAGCGCGGATGAAGCGAGCGCTCACGACGAAGCTAACGAACTGACGCGCACGCTCAGCCACCTGATCGCGCACGAGCTGACCACGCACCAGCGCGACGTCCTGGTCGCGCTGGCGATCAACGGCGTGGAGCCCAAGGAGCTCGCGGCGCAGCTCGACTGCACGCCGGGAGCCCT
>JBOGXX010000091.1:0-5590 GCA_050696475.1 Solirubrobacteraceae bacterium
CGCTTCAGCGGGCGCGACATCGACGGGGGCTTCGCCCAGTACGCCGTCGCGGACGAGCGCTACTGCTTTCCGATCCCCTCGAGCTTCACCAGCGAGCAGGCCGCGCCGCTGCTGTGCGCCGGGCTGATCGGCTACCGGGCGCTGCGGATGTGCGGCGACGCCAAGCGCATCGGGCTCTTCGGCTTCGGCGCCGCGGCCCACATCCTCGCGCAGATCTGCCGCTGGCAGGGGCGGCGCGTGTTCGCGTTCACGAGACCGGGGGATCAGATCGCGCAGGCGTTCGCGCTCGAGCTCGGCGCCGCCTGGGCGGGCGGCTCGGGGCAGACGCCACCGCAGCCGCTGGAGGCGGCGATCGTGTTCGCCCCCGACGGCGCGCTCGTGCCGCTCGCGCTGCGCACGCTCGCGCCGGGGGGAACGGTGGTCTGCGGGGGCATCCACATGAGCGACATACCCTCCTTCCCGTACGAGATCCTGTGGGAGGAGCGCAGCGTCCGCTCGGTCGCGAACCTGACGCGCCGCGACGGCGAGGAGCTGCTCGCGCTCGCCCCGCGCGCCGGAATCCAGACCCACGTCACCACCTACCCCCTCGAGCAGGCCAACGAGGCGCTCGCGGACCTGCGTGCGGGGCGCTTCAGCGGAGCCGGGGTGCTCGTGCCCTAGAGGCGCGCGAGCGGCGCGTCACGGCGCGAGCAGATGCGCGGCGGCGAGGCCCGCCCACTCGCAGTAGGGGGCGAACAGCTCGCGCACCTGGTGCTCCCGCGCCACGGCACGTGGATCCCCGCCGCTGAGCAGCCGACCGGCCAGCTTGAGCAGCCCCAGATCGCCGGCCGGCAGCTGGTCGTTGCGCCCCTGACCGTGCAGCGCCAGCATCTCGACAGTCCAGCAGCCGATGCCGGGGATCGCGCGCAGCCGTCGCCAGCCCCGCTCGTGCTCGGCGCTGTACAGGTCGACGCGACCGCGCGAGACCTCGCGGGCAGCCCGAACGAGCGCGAGCGCCCGGGACGCCCCGAGGTCGAACGCCTGGAGTCGGGCGGGGGCGATGCCGGCCAGCACCGATACGTCGGGCAGGTCGCGCAGGCCGCCGTCGCGACCGTCGCGATCGCGCCAGCGACGTCCCAACGCGCGGAGAAGCCGCCGCTCGATCGCGGCCGCGCGCTCGTAGTCGATCAGCTGCTCGCAGATCGCCCACGCGAGCGCCTCAAACGGCTCCGGCCGTCGTCCCGCGCGCAGCCACGGGCGCCGGCGCAGCGAGCGTCCGATCAGCGGGTCGCGCGCGAAGCGGCGTAGGAACGGGCGCAGATCCTCGTCCACCGCGAGCGCAAAGCGCATCCGTTCGATGCCGTAGGCGGCGGCTTGCCGGCTGGCCGCTCGCGCCTGGAAGATCACCTCGCCGCCGCTCGCCTGCGCCACGCGCACCACCACCGGCTGCGCTTCGTGGTGCAGCAGGCGCTCGAGCGTCGCGCCGCGCCGGCGCAGCATCCCGTCGGCGCCCGTCCAGCGCGGGAGCAGAAACGGCCCCCGGGGCGCGACCTGCACGCGCAGGCACACCCACCCGTCCGGCCCCGCGGCGCTCAGCGATCCCCGCCGCCGCCGCCCAGCAGGTGCACGTCGACGAGGAACGAGCGGCTGCCGAGCACCTGCACCAGCTCCCCGGCCCGCCCCCCGCGCCCGGCGCCGCGCCGCGCCTTGGCGATTGCGCCGGAGCGCCGCTGACGGCGATGCACGAGCCCGACGACCGCGGCTCCAGCCACGAATCCGCCGGCCGCCACGGCCGCCGCCTGCACCGCCGGCAGGACGGCGCCTGCGCTGCGCCAGTCGGCCGACAGCGCTCCCGCGAGCGGCTGGGAGTAGACCACGTCCGCGTCCTCCACGAGCACCTGCAGCGCGACGCCCCGATCGCCGCCATCCCCTCGCTCCGGCGGGTCCTCCGGGGTCACTGGATCGGGGGAATCGCTCACCCGGTCAAGTGTAGACCCCGCCTCAGACCGCTGCCAGGGCGCGCTCGTAGATGCGGTAGCGCCGTACGATCTCGCCGCCCATTCCTTCCATGGCGCGGTTCATGGGCTTGTTGACCTCGAGGATCCAGCCCATCTCACCGCCTTTCTGCGGCGTGCGTTCGCCGGCGTCGTATTGCATCTGGTAGAAGCGCGCCGCCACGCCCGTGTGCTGGTAGGCCGGCTTGACACCGAGCGCGAACACGTACACGGCGTCGATCTTGCGGCGCCCGAGCGCCACCGTGAGCCAGCCAAAGGGCAGCAGCCGTCCGCGCGGGCGCAGCTTGGCCAGGAGCTGGTTGTAGTCCGGCAGCGAGAGCGCCGCGCCGACGACCTCACCGGTGTCCTTGCGTTCGGCCACCATCGCCCAGTTCTCGTCGAGGATCGGACGCAGCTTCTTGGCGTAGTGGCGCACCTCGCGCTCGGTCAGCGGCACGAAGCCCCAGTTGCGCTCCCAGGCCGCGTTGTAGACCTCCAGGAAGCGTCCGACCTCAACCTCCAGGTCCCGCTTGCGGAAGTTGCGGCAGACGATCCCGTGCTCGGACTCGACCTTCTCGGCCATCTCCCAGATCGCCGGATGGACCTTCTCGCGACCGGTGACGCTGAGGCTCCACATGTACAGGTCCATCACCTTGGCGAGGCCGACATCCTGCTCGAGCAGCGACTGGTAGTAGGGGTGGTGCCAGGGATTGAGGACGATCGGCGGGCGCTCGTGGCCCTCGACCATCAGCCCCGCCTCGTCGTTGGTGGTGAAGCTCATCGGGCCGATCATCGTGTCGGCTCCGTGCTCGCGCAGCCACGACTCGGCGGCGCCCAGCAGCCCGCGCGCCGCCTGCGCGTCGTTCTCGCACTCGAAGAAGCCCCAAAGCCCCCAGCCGTTGCCCTGGAACTCCTGCATGTGGCGGTCGATGTGAGCGCTGATGCGCCCAACCGCGCGTCCGTCGCGCCACGCCAGGAAGTACTGCGCCTCGGCATGCTCGAAGAACGGGTTGCGACCCGGGTCCAGCTGCTCCTTCAGATCGCTCAGCAGCGGCGCCACCCAGTTCGCCTCGTTACGATAGAGCCGCCATGGCAGCTTGATGAACGTGCTCAGCTCGCGCCGCCCGCGCACGGGCCTGATCTGGACTGCCATCGCGGCGGGAACCCTATATGCCAACCTCCACAGACGTCTTCGCAAAGGTCCGCGGTCACGAGCGCGAGGAGTTGCTGCGCGCGGCGCGCGAGGCCGATCTGATGCCCTATTTCCGCACGGTCGAGTCGCCGGCGATGCCCGTTGTGGAGATGGAGGGCGCCCCGCGGATCATGCTCGCGTCGAACAACTACCTGGGGCTGACAGGCGATGAGCGCGTGATGAAGGGCGCCGAGGACGCGCTGCACCGCTACGGCACCGGCCTGACCGGCTCGCGCCTGCTCAACGGCACGACGCCGCTGCACCTGGAGCTGGAGCGCGAGCTGGCCGAGTGGATGCACAGCGAGGACGCGATCGTGTTCACGACCGGCCAGCAGGCGAACGTGGGCACGCTGGGGACGCTGCTCGGCCCCGGGGACACGGTGATCGTCGACTCCGCCGACCACGCGTCGATCCTCGACGGAGCGCTCATCTCCAAGGCGAAGCTGCGCCCGTTTCGCCACGGGCGCATGGAGAAGCTCGAGCGAGCGCTGCAGCGCGCGGAGAGCGACGGTGGCGGCACGCTGGTCGTCGTCGACGGTGTCTTCTCGATGGAGGGCGACGTGGCGCCGCTGCTCGACATCACCGAGCTGTGCGCGCGCCACGGAGCGCGCCTGATGGTCGACGAGGCGCACGGCGCAGGCGTGCTGGGGGCGCGCGGCGCGGGCGCCTCGGAGCTGCTCGGAGTCGAGGACCGCGTCGATCTGCGGATGGGCACCTTCTCCAAGTCGCTGGCGTCCTGCGGCGGCTTTCTCGCCGGCCCGGCGGAGGTGATCGAGTACCTGCGGATCGCCTCGCGCCCCTTCCTGTTCACCGCCTCCGCGGTGCCCGCCGCCCTGGGCGCGGCGCTCGCCGCGCTGCGGGTCCTGCGCTCGGACGAGGGCCCCGCGCTGCTGGCGGCGGTCCTCGAGCGCGCGCGCTACCTGACAGAGGGCCTGAACGCGCTCGGCTACCGCACGCTGAGCGGCGCGCCGGTCCGCACCGGCTCGGCGCCGGACGCCCCGCCGCGGAGCATCGTCACGCCGGTCGTCCCGGTGCTGGTAGGCGACGACTGGAAGGCCGCGCTGCTGTGGCGCGCGCTGTATGACGGCGGCGTCTTCACCAACTGCGCGCTGCACCCGGCGGTGCCTCCGGGCGGGGCACTGCTGCGCACGAGCGTGATGGCCACGCACGACACCGCCACGCTGGACCGCGCCCTGGAGGTCTTCGCGCGGGTCAAGCGCGAGTTCGAGTCCGAGCACGGCCCGCTGCCCGCACCCGAGCCCCGCTGAGCGCGGCCCCGGCGCGTTGCGCCGCGGCGAGGAGGCGATCTCGGCGGGCCTCGCGAGGGCCGAGGACTTGTCCATTTCCTTACAAGTCCAGGAGCGATCGAAAAAGGTCGCTTCTAGCGTACGAACCGCAGGACGTGATGTTGACCGCGGACCCCGTCCTGTCATAGCTTGCGAGCTGCGCTTGGAGACCGAGTTCGAGGTTTCGCCCGACACCAGCTGTAGGGAGAGGAGAGCGATTTTACGGGGCAGCCGAGCTGGCCCGGTTGATCTCGCACGGCCTGGCAGGCGCCAACCGTAACCGTCCAAAAAAACGAGCACGTCATCCTCGCGCGAGGCTCGCGTCGATGACCGGGAGAGTGCCTTATGAACGCGATAGCGACCGCTGCCCCTGCCGGCCCGCAGTACATGCGCGCCCTCGAACGTGCAAACAAGGTGCGTCTCGCGCGCGCGGAGCTGAAGCGACGCGTGGCGATCGGCGAGTTGCCGGTGTCAGAGGTGATCCTCCGGTGCCCGTGGGAGGCCGAGAGCATGGCCGTCGCCGACCTGCTGATGAGCCAGCGCCGCTGGGGTCAGACCCGCTGCCGCAAGTTCCTCGCCCAGCTGCCGATGTCCGAGAAGAAGACGCTCGGGTCGATGACCGAGCGCCAGCGTCGCACGCTGGCGGCGATGCTCACGTCGCTGGCGCCGGGTCGTGCCTGGGACACGACCCCCTGGGTAACGGACAGCCTGACGAGAGCTTGAGCTGCCACCACCCGGCAAGCATTCCGATCAGACCGAGCCGCGGACGAACCTCCCAGACGCCGCAGACGCCCTGCCCGAGATCGCGCACTCGCACCCGGGCGAACTTGTAGCTGCCCGGTTCGAGCCTCATGCGCCGCAGCTGCTCGCTGGCGCGACGCTCGCGCTGGCTGCGCTCGAGGACCTGAGCACGCAGTTCCTGAAGCCTCGCCGCGAGCTCGTCGCGTGCACGCTCGAGCCCGCCGAGGTCAAGCAGCGACGGGCCCTCGGCGAGCGCCCGCGCGACGGCGGGCGATGGAGCGCAGATGTGGGGGAAGCGCTCGACGAGCAGCGTCGAGTGCTCGCGCTCGAGTCGCGCGATCTGAGCGCGCAGGGACGCCCGCGCGGCGCGCTCGCTCTCCCGGCGGCCAGCGCCGCCG
>JBOGXX010000092.1:0-2670 GCA_050696475.1 Solirubrobacteraceae bacterium
GAATTTTTTTGGGTTCTTGTCTTGCATAAAGATGTTTAGTTTGATAGGCTTTCGAGCGTGGGTCGGGCGACCGTGGAGGGCCAGCTTGAGGGGATGCCCGAGCCGTTTTCCTACTGGCGTGCGCACCAGGAGGGGCAGCTTGTGGTGGGTTACGGGCCGCGGGTGCTGTTTCGCTTCGACGAGCAGGACGTGGGGATGCGCAACCTGGCGGTGGTGGCGCTGACCGAGGCCGGCGCGAGGGGCAAGGAGGTCGCCGCGCTGTTTGGGCTCTCGGCGGTGCACGTCTCGCGCCTGCGTCGGCGGGCGGCCGACGGAGGCTCGCGGGGGCTGGTGCCGCCGCGGGGCGCGCCGCGGAAGCTGTCTGTGGCCGCCGCGGGGCGCGCGGTAGCGCTGTCTGAGGCCGGCCACAGCGGCGCGGAGATCGCCCGGCGCCTTGGCGTCTCCGAGGCGACGATCAGCCGGCTGCTCGCGCGCCGGCGGCCGGCGGCGGTACAGGGCGAACTCGGGCTGGACGAGCAGGGTGAGGGCAGCGAGCCGGGCAGGGATGAGCCCGTCGCGTCCGGCGAAGAGCGCGCAGGCGGCGAGGGCGAGGCTCTCGCTGAGGAGCAGCCCACCGGTGCGCTCGCCGCCGGCCGCGCAGAGAGCGCGCCGCCGGTCGAGCCCGTGGACGGCGCGCCGATCGCGCGCCTTGGCGCGGTGGAGGTGCGAAGCCGCTACGCCGGGGCGATGCTTTTGCACCCGTTCCTGGAGCGTCTGGGCGCCGAGGATGTGCTCGGGTCGCTGCCGGCCGGACCGGCGCGCCGCTACGACGCTCCCGCGCTGGTGTTGGCCTCCGCGTTCGGCTTCGCGCTGGGATCAGGCTCGCTGGAGCAGACCAAGCACCTGGCGCTCGCGGACGCGGGAGCGCTCGCGGGGCTTGCCGTGTTCCCCGGCCTGCGCACGCTGCGCCCGCGCCTGGCGGCGCTCGCGGAGTCCTCGGACCCGCTCGCGATCCAACGCTCGTTTTCGATGGCGATGCTTGCCGCCGACGAGCATCCGCCCGAGCTGTTTTATGTCGATGACCACTTCGTCACCTACTGGGGCGGCAAGCCCCTCGCCAAGGGCTACAACATCCGCCGTCATCTGGCCGAGCCCGGCCGCGACGACACCTTCGTCGTCGATGACCGCTGGCGGGCGGTCTGCTTCGCCTCGGGGAAGCCGCGAGGCCTGTCTGTGAGCCTGCCCGACGTGCTCTGCCAGCTGAAGGAGATCGTCGGCGGGCGCCCGGTGATGATCGGCTTCGACCGCGGCGGCTCCTACCCCAAGACGTTCAACAAGATCACCGACGCGGGCATGGAGTGGGTCACCTGGCGGCGCGCCCCGCTCGTGCCCACCAGCGTGCCGCCCCGGCGCTCCTGGGTGCAGGTGAACGGCAAACGGCGCAGCTACCTGCTCGCCGACGAGCAGATCGAGCTTGACGGCTACGAGCACGGCCCCGTCCGCCAGCTGTCGGCCTACGAGCACGGCACGCTCGTCTTCCAGGTGCTGACCGCAAACCGGCAGCTCACAGGCGCGCCGCTCGTGCACCGCCTCAAGAGCCGCTGGTGTATCGAGAACACCAACAAATACCTCGAAGAACACCAGCAGATCCACTGGTTGTGCAGCTACCAGATGAACCTCGAACCCAACACCGCGAACATCGACAACCCCGGACAGCCACCGCAGAAGACACCCTCGCCAAGGTACGCCGCGGCCGCATCACCCTCGAATCAATCACCAACTAAAACCCGTACGCTGCACTAGGCTTCTAGGCTATAGACCGTGCGTAAAACGGACGATTGCGTCGAAGCGTGCTGGCGCGGGACATTGCGGTCGGAGTTTCCAAACAGGATCTGATTGAGAGGGAGGGAGATTCCCGGCCGAAACTACAGGTCATGATTGCAGGGACGCGGGATATGAGATGTCGCTGTGGTTGGTGTGGTGTTCCGAATTGCGGTTTCGGTGAGCGTTCACAGTGCGCTCGGACTCGTCCCACCCGACCGGCGGTGGTCACCCCCACGGTTCTACCGATTCGAGCGCACCGCCACGACCTGCTCGGCGGGCTGATTCCACGAGTACCAGGCCGCCGCATGACCCATCGCGTTGCCGCGCAGTAGGCGGCCCCGAGGCCGTCTGCCGTACACTCAGAGCATGGCGCAAGCGACAGAGATCGAGTTCGTGTTCGAGCCTCAAGAGGACGGCGGATACCACGTCTACGCGCCGGATCTTCCCGGCCTACACACACAAGGCGACACCCTCGACGAGGCGACAGCCAACGCCGAGGAAGCGCTCACGCTTTACGTCGAGGGACTCCGCGAGGAAGGCCGACCTATCGACGCCCGCGTCATCAGACGTACGCTTCCGATTCCTGCGTGAGTGAGCGCCTGCCCGTCGTCTCGGGCGCTCAACTCATCCGGGCACTCGAACAGCTCGGCTGGCAGGTTGCCCGTCAACGCGGCAGCCACGTTCGGCTGCGACACCCCGATCGCTCGACCTTCTTGGTCGTCCCACTCCACAGAGAACTCCGGCGCGGAACGCTCAGCGGCATCCTCCGCGATGCAGACCTCGACCGAGACGAGCTCCGCAGACTTCTCTGATTCCGCGCCGAGCGCACCTGTCAAGGCGCCGCCCTATTTCCGCACGCAGCGGTCG
>JBOGXX010000093.1:0-5104 GCA_050696475.1 Solirubrobacteraceae bacterium
CCAGCAGCCTGCTCTCCGCCTACCTGCCCGCGCGCGCAGCGGCCGAGATCTTCAGCGATCCCAACATGATCGCCGCCGGCGTGTGGGCGCCGCGCGGTCGAGCGGTCCCCGTCGAGGGCGGCGTGCGCGTCTCCGGGCGCTGGCCGTTCTGCAGCGGCATCCCCCACTCCCAGTGGCTGTTCGCCGGGTGCGTGTTGCAGGACCGCGCGGCGGGCTCCAGCGCACCGGTGCTGCGGGTGGCCGCCCTACCGCATGGGGAGCTGGAGATTCTCGACACCTGGCACACGGGCGGGCTGCGCGGCACCGGCAGCCACGACGCGGTTGCCAACGACCTGTTCGTTCCCGACGAGCACCTGCTGTCGTTGATCGACGGCCCGCGCCTGGACACGCCGCTGTACCGCTTTCCCGTGTTCGGTTTCTTTGCGCTGTCGATCGCCGCCGCCGCGCTCGGCAACGCCCGCGGCGCGATCGACGAGCTGCTCGAGCTGGCCGGCACCAAGATCGGGGAGGGCTCCAGCCGCAAGCTCGCCGAACGTCCCGCCACGCAGGCCGCCGTGGGCGAGGCCGAGGCGGCCCTGCGCGCGGCACGGGCGTTCTACTACGAAGCGATCGAGCAGGCGTGGCAGGCAGCCCAGCAGCGGGCCCCCGTGTCGGAGTCGCTGCGCCTCGGACTGCGCCTGGCCGCCACGCACGCCGTGCGCAGCTCAGCCGACGTGGCGCGAACGATGTATGACCTCGGCGGCGGCAGCGCGATCTACGAGGACTCGCCGCTGCAGCGGCGCTTCCGCGACGCCCACACGGCAACCGCCCACTTCCAGGTCAACCCCGCGATCTGGGAGCTCACCGGACGGGTTCTGCTCGCGGTGCCGACGCGGACGGACCAGCTGTGAGCGACACCCGGGCCACCGGCACACCGGACGAGCGGCTGTGAGCGACGCCGAGCGCACCGACGCGCGGCTGTGAGCGCCACCGAGTCGCGCCGGCTCCGGTGAGCGCCCCGGTGGGGGCCTCGCCGGGCGAGCTGCAGGTCGTCGCGCCCTACTGGCTCGATCGTCCCGACGAGGAGGTGCTCGAGATCGCCCGCCAGGCGATCGCCAACGGCTTTCCCGCGATGTGGCTCGGCGAGATGGCCACGTTCGACGCCTTTGCGCTGGCCAGCGCCGTCGGGCTTTGCGCACCCGGCCTTGCGCTGAAGATAGGGCCGCTGGCGATCGGGGTGCGCAGCCCCGTCGCGCTGGCACTCGGCGTGGCCTCCGTGGCCACCCTCACCGGTGCGCGCGTCGACCTCGCACTTGGTGCCTCCAGCCCCGTGATCGTGCGCGACTGGCACGACCGGCCATGGAGCTCGCTTGCTCCCCGCGCGCGAGAGACCGTCGAGGCCGTCCGCTCGATCCTCGCCGGCGAGCGCTCCGCGTATGCCGGAGAGCACGTGCGCACGCACGGCTTTCGCCTGCGCAGCCCCCAGCCCCACGCGGGAATCACGCTCGCCGCGTTCGGGCCCGCAATGACGCGCGTGGCGGGCGCGGTCGCCGACGAGGTCGTACTCAATCTCGTCACACCCGAGCACGTCGCGCGAGTGCGCGCGGTTGTGGACGCCGCCGCGGCGGAGCACGGACGAAAGGCGCCTGCGATCGCCGTGTGGGTGAGCGCGGCGCTCGATCCCGGCCCGTCCGCGCTCCAGCAGATGGCCGCGCAGATCGCCGTCTACCTGCGACCACCAGGTTACGGCGAGATGTTCGCCGAGCTCGGCTTCGGCGAGCTCGTCGAGCGCGCACGCTCCGGTGAGCGACGGACGCAGCTCGCGCGGGATGTCCCCAGCGAGCTGCTCCGCCAAGTCTGCGCGATCGGCTCCGTCGCGGAGATCCAGGCGCGCCTTGCCCGCTACCGGGCTGCCGGGGCGACGGCGCTCGGGCTCGCCCCCGCCACCGCCGAAGATCCCGCGGGCGCGCGCCTGCTCGCCGCGCTGAGGTGACGGCTCAGGAAGTGCAGCTGGTCGGATACGAAGCGCTCGAACGCATCCCCTACATAAACGTCGAAATGCCCCACGGGGTAGGTGCGCACCTCGGCCCGACCCGGCGCGCGCCATGCCGCATCCTGCGCGGCCTCGACCGGCGCCACCGAGTCGCGGTCGGCGATCTGGATCAGGATCGGGCACGACAGACGGTCCGCCTGTAGCCCCGGGCGATACATGCCCGCCTGCAGGCCGATGCGGGCCGCCACCTCGTTGCGCCAGGAGGAGCCCGCGATCGCGAGCATGCCCGACTCCGCGTCGGGCGTCGACATGAACGCGACACTACCCGGACGGCCGACCGCCGCCACCGTCACCGCGGGGCCACCGCGCAGCGATGAGGCCACGTCGCGCAGCGCCAGCACGCTCAGCCGCGCCAGCTGGCCGACGCCCGCGTAGCGGACGAGGTTGATGAGGGTCGCCATCCCGTCCATCGCCGGCACCTGCGCTATCACAGCCGCCACCCGGCCGTCGCCGACCGCGACCGGAACCACGTGGCCACCCGAGTAAGAAGAGCCCCACACGACGATCCGCTCCGCGTCTACACCCTCCAGCGAGCGTGCGTGGGCGATCGCCGCCGCATAGTCCTGCTGCTGCCTGCGGATCGAGATCAGCTGTCTGGGCTCGCCGTCGCTGGCGCCGAAATGACGGTAGTCGAATGCCAGCGCGTCCAGGCCAGCGTGCGCGAAGCGCTCCGCGAACCCCAGCAGACCCGAGTCCATCGTAGCGCCGAAGCCGTGTGCCAGCACCACGCAAGGCCGGTTGCCGTGCTCGTCGCAGAACTCATCACCATCGCCGCGCAGGTGGACACCCGCGCAGCGTACGCCCGCGCTGTGGAAGCAGAGCTCGCCGCTCATCGCGCGCCCGCCAGCTGCGCGAGCCTCTGCGCCCGCCCCGCGGTGTCGCGGCCGCTCGGCGCCCCCGCACGCGCACGCTCCTGGCCCTTGGGGATCGAGCGCTTCTTCAGCTCGTGCTCGAAGCCGTACCACTCAAGCTGCATCGTGTGGCGCGGCTTGTCGGTGAAGTGCCCTGTGTGGAACGCCTCGTCGCGGAGGATCTCGCGCTCCATCTCCGCCTGCGGTGGTGGCGCCCAGTCGCCACTCAGCCACCGCGCCGCCAGCTTCGACTGCAGCTCTGAGAACGGGAAGATCGTCGGGATCGGCTGTCCCAGGCCGATGAACGCCAGGTCGTCGATCCCCGGTTTGAGCATGCGCTTGTACAGCGCCAGCTTGTTATCCGGCGCACAGATGAAGTCCGGGGCGAAGAACGGAAAGCTGACGTTGTAACCCGTCGCGTACACGATCGCATCAACCTGCTCCACCGAGTCGTCCGCAAAGCGCACGCGATCCCCGAGCAGCTCCGTCACATCGCCCTTCGCCACCGCGTCGCCCGCGCCCAATCGCCCAAGCAGCTCGCTGGAGACGGTCGGGTGCGCGTCCAGGAAGCGGTGGTTGGGCGTCGGCAAACCGAAGTCCTCCATGCGCCCGGAGAAGATCCGCGGCAGCGTCCTGCCAAGCCGGCGCTGCAGGCCCACCGGAATGCGCGGGTTGGTCTTCACCACCTGGTCCACGGGCTTGCCAAAGATGTACTTCGGCACCACGTATGCGCCCGAGCGCGTCGACAGGAAGACCGTGTCCGAGACCGTCTTTCGCGCCAGCTCCGAGACGATGTCCACCGCGCTGTTGCCGATCCCCACCACCAACACGCGCTTGGCGTACATGTCCAGCGGCGTCGAGGGATCCACGTAGTCATGCGAGTGGATCTGCGGCCCGTCGAAGCTCCCCGGGAAGTCTGGGTAGCGAGGGTCCCAGTGGTGGCCGTTACAGACCAGCAGCGCATCGAAGGACTCCTGCGTGCCGTCCGCCAGCGTGATCAGCCAGCCGCCCCGCCCGCCCCTCTGTGCGTTCTCAATACGCGTGTTGAAGCGGATCCGCCGGCGCAGCCCGAACGCGTCCGCGTAGTCGCGCAGCCACTCGAAGATGTGCGTGTGGTGCGGGTAGTCCGGATAGCGCTCCGGCATCGGGAAGTCGCGGAAGGAGATCGACGGCTTGGAGATGTCGATGTGCAGCGAGCGGTACGCCGAGGAGACGGCGTTGGGGTTTTCGAAGTACCAGTTGCCGCCGACCTCATCCGAGGCCTCAAAGCACGTGTGCGGGACGCCGAAGTCAGCGAGCGCCTTGCAGGCCGTCAGCCCGCTGACGCCGGCACCGATCACGCACACGGATGGCATCTCAGACATCGGTTGATCCTACGCGACCGCCAGCTGCTCGTCGCTGTAGATCGCGCCCCGCTCGGCCTTCTCCACCAGCGACGCCGGCGGTTCGAAGCGCTCGCCGTAGCGCTCCGCCAGCTCGCGCGCGCGGGCGACGAACCCGGCCACCCCGTTGGTCTCGGACGGGCGGGCGGCGGGCGCTCGGTCGTGGGCGGGGTTCCGGTACCCGTTGATGTACTGCAGGACCCCGCCGGTCCAGCCGGGGAAGCCGATGCCGAGGATCGAGCCGATGTTCGCGTCCGCCACAGACTCGATTACACCCTCCTCCAGGCACCTCACCGACTCCAGCGCCTCGGCGAACAGCATCCGCTCCTCGAGGTCCTGCAGCGAGATCGACCCCGGGTCGTCGGTCTCGGGGAACATCTGCTTCAGGCCCTTCCACAGGCCAGTGCGCTTGCCGTCCGCGTACTCGTAGTAGCCGGCGCCCTCGAGCTTGCCGGCTCGCCCCTCGGCCAGCATGCGATCGACGACCTGGAAGGACGCACGGTCCTTGAACGTGCCGCCTTCGGCCTCGACCGCCGCCTTCGTGGCGTCGCGGATCTTGCGTGCGAGCCTCAGGTTGAGCTCGTCGGAGAGCTGCAGCACCGGCGCCGGGTAGCCGGCCTGGCTCGAGGCCTGCTCGATCGACGGCGCGGGGATTCCCTCCAGCAGCATGCCGACCCCCTCGTTGATGAACGTGCCGATGACGCGGCTGGTAAAGAAACCGCGGCTGTCGTTGACGACGATCGGCGTCTTCTTGATCTGCTTGGCGAAATCCAGCGCGCGGTATAGCGTCTCCGCGTTGGTCCGCTCGCCGTTGATGACCTCCAGCAGCGGCATCTTGT
>JBOGXX010000094.1:0-9631 GCA_050696475.1 Solirubrobacteraceae bacterium
GTGGAGAACTTGTAGCCGCGGCGGTAGTCGAACTTCTCCACCGCTCGGATCAGCCCGAGCGAGCCCTCCTGGATCAGGTCCAGCAGCGTCAGGCCGCGTCCCACGTAGCCCTTGGCGATCGACACCACCAATCGCAGGTTCGCCTCCACCATGTGCTGCTTTGCACAGACGTCGCCGCGCTCGATGCGCTTGGCCAGCGACACCTCCTCTTCGGCGCTCAGCAGCGGCACCCGACCGATCGAGCGCAGATACAGGCGCAGCGAGTCGAGGCTCGGCTCGACCGTCAGATCGAGTTCTGGACGCTTGAGCTCTTCCAGATGCGTGTGCAGCTCATGGACGTGCTCGCCGTCCTCGGCTTCGCGATCCTCGCCCGCGCCGGTGAGCAGATCGCGCCTGCCGCCGAGCGCCGGCTCCTCGACATCCTCGCGGGCGCCGGCGCCGATGCCATGCGGCGCCAGCTCCACGCCGGCCTCAGCGGACGGGAGCACCTCGATCCCGTGCTCCTCGAGATAGCTCAGCAGATCCTGCGTCTGCTGCGCGGAGAGCTCCGATTCCTCCAGCGCGCGCGCCAACGCGTGCGCGGTCACGCAACCCCTCTCCTGCGACTCGGCGACGATCGCCTGCAACTCGTCCAACTCGACCGCCGCGGTGCCCGTGGCGGTCAATAGAACCTCGAGCTTCTCGCTCAACTCTGGCCTCCCAGACCGATCCGACTCCCCTCGCTGCAGGTGTCCTGCAGCGACCTCCCCAGCCCTCCGTCAAGCCTTCCTCTAGCTCCACATGAGTTGAGTGCGGATTGATACCAGAATCCGGGAGGGAGGGGTTGCGCTCGCGTGAGCGCCGCCGTCACGGCACGCTCTCCGCGCTAGGCTTGGCTGCGGTGCAGGTGATCGATTCGACCTCCACGATGTTCGCGATCAGTGGCTCTGGCGAGGACGTGCAGGCGCGCCGGCCGGCGATCGCCGTCGGGCTCTCGCGCGTAGGCGTGACCGGCGTGGAGAAGGTCGTGCGCATCCACGACGAGCTGTTTCTGGCGCGCCTGGATTGCTTCGTCGATCTGGCAAGCAGCCAGAAGGGCGCGCACATGTCCCGCTTCGAGGAGGTCGTCAACGAGGCGATTGGCGAGGTGGTGCTGAGCGAGTCCCGGTTCAGGGCGGAGACGCTCGCCTGCCAGATCGCCGAGCTCGTGCGCGAGCGCCAGCGCGCCGAGCGCGCGGAGGTGAGGATCGCGGCGCGCTACCCCGAGCACAAGCCCGCGCCTGTGTCTGGCGTGCAGACGCAGGAGATCTACACGCTTCGCGGGCGGGCGGTCGCCTTCGAACACGGGACCCGCCGGACGGTGGGCGTGTCCGCCACCGGCATGACCGCTTGTCCCTGCGCTCAGGAGCTCGTGGCCGCGCGGGCGCGCACGCGGCTGCTCGAGCAGGAATTCACTGCGCAGCAGGTGGACGTGGTGCTCGCGACGGTGCCGGTCGCCACCCACAACCAGCGCGGCCTGGCGACACTGCAGATCGGCTGCGCGGAGCAGCGTGCCACGGAGATCGACGCCAAGGCGCTGCTGCAGATCGCCGAGGCGAGCATGTCCTCGGAGATCTACGAGCTGATGAAGCGCACGGACGAGGTGGCGGTCGTGGAAAAGGCCCACCGCCGACCTCGCTTCGTGGAGGACTGCGTTCGCGAGATGCTGGCGGGCGTGCTGCGCGAGCTTCCCGATCTCGACGGCTCGACGTTCGTCTCCGCGCGCCAGGAGAACCTCGAGACGATCCACCGGCACAACGTCGTGGCCGAGCGTCACTGCCTGCTCTCGGAGCTGCGCGCGGAAATCGCGTCGGGCGCTCCGGCCAGCCACCAAACGACGCTGGAGGAGTGGCTCAACGCAGACGTGGGACGTTAGTCCGCGCCGTGCGCTCGGTCGGATGCGGGCGCGTGCGCCTGCTGCATCCGCCGGCGCAACCCGAAGAAGTAGTCCAGCCCGGAGAGCACGGTGACGAGCACCGCGAGATAGAGCAGGCCCATCACCCAGGCCGGTCGCCCGTGCACGGCGATCAGGGCGAGGATCGCGACGATCTGCAAGCAGGTCTTGAGCTTGCCGAGGTTGCTCGCCGCCATCACCACGCCCGCCTGGGTGGCGCCGAGGCGCAGCACGGTCACGGCGAGCTCGCGCGTGATGATCAGCATCGCCACCCACGCGGCGAGGCGATCCAACGACACGAGCGAGATCAACGCTGCGACGATCAGCAGCTTGTCGGCGAGCGGGTCCATGAGCTTGCCGAAGGTGGTGATCGAGTCGCGCGCCCTGGCCAGGTAGCCGTCGATGAAGTCCGTCAGCGAGGCGAGCGCAAATACGATCGCGGCGAGCACATCACCGCCCGGGGTGTTCCCGAGCAGCGCCACCACGAGCGCCGGCACGAGCATGATCCGCAGCACGGTCAGCAGGTTGGGGAGGTTCAGCGGGAACACTTCCGTTGCCATTATGTCGGGCAGCGATCTCCTCCGGGTGGGTCAAGACCCGGGGGAACCCACCAGCGGACGGGAGTCAACACGATGAACACGCGCACTCTGGGAGATGGCGGTCCCGCGGTCTCGGCGATCGGCCTCGGCTGCATGGGAATGTCGGCGTTCTACGGCGCAGCCGACGAGGGCGAGGCGCTACAGACGATCCACCGCGCGCTCGAGCTCGGATGCAACTTGCTGGACACCTCCGACATGTATGGGCCGCACACCAACGAGCAGCTCATCGGCCGCGCGATCGCCGGCCGCCGCCAGGAGGTGTTCCTGGCGACGAAGTTCGGGATCAAGCTCGAGCCCGACGCTGCGGGAGGCGCGCCGAAGCGCTCGATCGACGGGAGCCCTGAGTACGTGCGCAGCGCCTGCGAGGGCTCGCTGCAGCGGCTGGGCACCGACCACATCGACCTCTACTACCAGCACCGCGTGGACCCGAACACGCCGATCGAGGAGACGGTCGGCGCGATGGCGGAGCTCGTGCAGGCCGGCAAGGTCCGCTATCTGGGGCTCTCGGAGGCGAGCGCGCCGACGATCCGCCGCGCGCACGATGTGCACCCGCTGACAGCGGTGCAGACCGAGTACTCGCTGTGGACGCGAGACGTGGAGGCCGAGATCATGCCGACGCTGCAGGAGCTGGGGATCGCGCTGGTGGCCTACTCGCCGCTGGGGCGAGGCTTCCTGTCGGGTCGCTTCAGCTCGCCGGAGGAGCTCGACGAGGACGACTTCCGTCGCTACGGGCCGCGCTTCACCGGCGCGAACCTGGAGCACAACAAGCTGCTCGCGGAGCGGCTTCGCGGGCTGGCGGCGGAGAAGGGGATCACGCCGGGCCAGCTGGCGCTCGCGTGGGTGCTGCATCGCGGCGAGCAGATCGTGCCGATCCCCGGGACCAAGCGCGTGTCCTACCTCGAAGAGAACCTGGCCGCAGCCCAGGTGCGGCTGAGCGAGCAGGAGGCGCAGCGGATCGCAGAGGCTCTTCCAGCTGCCGCGGGCGAGCGCTACGACGCAGCGGGGATGCGCTCGCTGAACCTGTAGCGCATACGTTGGGGGGCGCTAACGGGACCTGGAACGGTGGTCGGCGTGCAGGCTCGAGTGGTGGGCGCGTTGCAGGCGGGCTTTGACACGGCTGGAGAGCGTCGCGAGGGCGGCGTTCTCGTGTGCTTGGGTGATCCTGCCGGCTTTGACGTCGGCTGCCAGTGCGGCCTTCTTGGCGGCGAGAACTGCCTGGAGCAGTCCCGCCTGTGACTTGCCGGCGGTCGCGTCGGCCAGCTGGGCGGGGCTCTTGCCGGAGCGCAGATCGCGGCGCAGCTGGAGCGCGCTGAGGCCGAGGTAGCCGGCGGCGGAGCGCAGGGTGGTGCCGGCGCCGCGTGGACGCTCGACCCTGGCGGTGATACGCGCGGACAGCCTGGAGGTGGCCGCCTGCAGCCTGTGCTCATCGGCTGCCTCGAGGGCCTGGATCAGCCCCTGCGCGGACTTGCCGGCGGTGGAGTTGGCGATGTCGGCGAGCGAGGTGCCCGTCTGCAGCTCGCTGCGCAGCTGCGTGGGCGTGGTGGCGAGGTAGCTGGCGGCGGTGCCGAGCATCAGGCCGGCGCGAGCGTGATGGCGGCGGGAGGAGTGATGATGGGCGTGCTTGGCCGCCGGCTCGGCTGCCATCACAGCTGCGGCGGTGACGCCTGCGAGGACTGCGACCAGCGCAACCCCCATCCAGAGCCTTCTCTTGATCCTGCGTCCCATGGTTGCCCTCCAGGTCGCTGTCCGTGCCTACTGCGTTCATCATTGTGCACCCTGTTCCTAAAGGCCGCGCCGTTTGCCGCTAACGATGCCCTAAAACCCCTTCATCGCTCGCGGCGGGCGCTTTGGGCATCAGGACCGGCTCTCCAAGAGCCAGGCCGTCTGCGGTTCTCGCCCGTGGGCGCCAGGTCCGTCAGTAGCCCACCGAGTAGAAGCTGATGTGCCTGCAGCCCTCGAGCTTCCAGTGCGGCAGCGCATGGTGGCTGGTGTACACGACGATCTGCGGGTTCTGGCAGTGGATCACGCCGGAGTCCTCGTGCGCGTGCACCACGGTGCGGGGGCTGGTCCCGGTCCAGACGTAGTTGACGGTGTCGTTGGCGTAGATGAAGTTTTGGCCGTCGCCCGCGTGGATGACAGCGGTCTGAAACGATGGCCATCCCGCCGGGTGGTAGTCGCTCCAGATCACATCGCCGTCGTTGCCGCCGTAGATCGTGTCGTCGCCGTAGCCGCCAAGCAGGTAGTTGTGCACGCCGTCCTTGCCGAGGAGCGTGTTGTGGACGCCCGCTGCCCCCTTGTCCATCACGAGATGCTGGTCAGGCGGCCAGCCGGCGTGACTGGTCATGGCCGCTGCGCCGGCGGCGAGCGCGAGCGCCGCCAGTGCTGCCAACGTCGCTGCGCAGGCGAGCGCGCGCACGCTGTGGACGGCCGTTTGAGCGGATACGGCGGCTGTGCGAGGACGTGTGGTCATCGTGTGTCTCCTGTCTAGATTGGGAGAATCGCTTGAACCCGTGGCGTTCCCGGCGGTTGCGCTTGGACCGCTCGACTCGGCGAATCTGTGGTGCTGCTATCGTGATAGCCAGATATTGATGATGGCGGCGAGCGGTGATGCAGGAGACCAGAGCACGGGCCCAGCCAAAGCCCCTGCCAGAGCGGCCGGCGCTGAGCGCAGCGACGCGATGGTGCCACTGTTCGTGCGCATACCCGGCGTGCAGGCGCGTCGCCTGCACAGCGCGTCCTTCGAGCGCGGACGCTCCAAGCAGGCGCTGGTTTCGGAGATGATGGAGCGGTATCTCGGCGCCGACGGGCGGCCCAGGCGTTTCACCGTGGGGGCGCTCGAGCCGAAGCAGACGCAGATCGGGCACGCGTCGTTCTCCCCCTACGAGGATGCCCGCGCGCAGTCGCCCGAGGGCGAGGTGCTGAGCGCGGATGGCGCTGCGGAGCTGTTGAAAGTGGAGCGCGCTCTGGTGGAGCGCCTGGCCGGCGAGGCAAAGCTGCCGGGGCGCCGCCTCGCAGGCGAGTGGCGGTTCGCGCGCGTGGCGCTGCTGGCGTGGCTGTCGCACGGTGATGCCGGCCCGGACGCCGGCACGGAAGCCGCCGAAGCTGGAGGGGCCGGCGTGCAGGAGGGGGCCTCGAAGGGCAGCGGACGGCGCAGCGGATAGGCTGGAGCCATGCCACTGATCCCGATGGTCATCGAGCGCACCGCGCGCGGGGAACGCGAGTTCGACATCTACTCGCGCCTGCTGAACGAGCGCATCATCTTCCTTGGCACGCCGATCGACGACCAGGTGGCGAACCTGGTGGTGGCGCAGCTGCTGCACCTCGAGAGCGAGGATCCGGAGAAGGACATCTCGATCTACATCAACTCGCCCGGCGGCTCCATCTACGCCGGCCTGGCGGTGTACGACACGATGAGATTCGTCAAGCCGGACATCGCCACGATGTGCGTCGGCGTGGCGATGTCGATGGGCTCGCTGCTGCTGGCGGCGGGAGCCAAGGGCAAGCGCGCGGCGCTGCCCAACTCGCGGATCCTGATCCACCAGCCCTCGGCGGGCTTCGAAGGGCCGTCCACCGACATCGAGATCCACGCACGCGAGATCCTCAACGTCCGCGAGCGCATCGATGAGATCTACGCGCAGCACACGGGCCTCTCCCAGGAGCAGGTTCGCAGAGACATGGAGCGCGATCGCTTCTTCACAGCCGACCAGGCGGCCGAGTACGGCCTGATCGACAAAGTCCTGCAGAGTCACTGAGCAGATCCTCTCAGGGGGCCGGCGCGGCCGGCCCGCGTGCAGCGTCGTGAGCTGACGGCGGCTCAGGCGACCGCGTGCTCGATCGCACCCAGGCGCTCGATCTCGACGCGAACGACGTCGTCGCTGGAGAGGAACAGCGGCGGGTCCTGACCGACGCCCACGCCGGAGGGCGTGCCGGTGAGGATCAGATCACCGGGCGCAAGGGTGCACGTCTCGGAGATGAACTCGATCAGCTCGGGCACGGAGAAGATCAGCTTGGAGGTGCTCGAGTCCTGACGCAGCTCGCCGTTGACCCACGTGCGCAGCCGCAGGTCATGAGGGTCGGGGATCTGCTCGGCGGTCGTGATCCACGGCCCGTACGGGCAGAAGCCGTCGGCGCCCTTCGCGCGCGTCCACTGCGCCTCGCGGCCCTGCAAATCGCGCGCGGTCACATCATCGGCCACCGCGTAGCCGGCGACCGAGCGCCCGGGTCCGATCACGACCGCCAGCTCGCCCTCGTAGTCCAGGCGCCTGACCACCGGCGGGCAGTGCACGGGCGCGTTGGGCGCGGCGGCGGCGGAGGGCAGCTTCATGAACACCAGCGGCTGCTCCGGCTTCTCGCGGCCGGTCTCCTGGATGTGATCGTCGTAGTTCAGCCCGATGCCGAAGATCGCGCGCGGGCGCGGCACGGGAGCCAGCAGGCACACCTCGCGGAGCGCCCACGACTGCCCATCCGCCGGCTCGGCTCCGGGGTCGCACAGACGGTCGAGCACCGTCAGCTGCTCCTGCGCGTATGCGTGCACGCGCTCCCGGCCGGGCTCTCCGCGCACCTCGCCGGCGCGCGGATCTGTTGAGCCCGGTGCGAGGAACGTGGCCAGGCGCATTGACCTCAGCGTATCGACCCGCATCGAGCGCCCCGCGAACGCTGCTCGCCCGTCACACGCGCAGGCTATTGTCGTGCGCGCGGATGGCCGGCATCAGACCCCTCGAGCGCGCGGTGCTGGCGCTGATCGCGGCGCTCACGGCGCTGGCAGGCGCGGCGAACTACGGAGCGTGGTCGGCGGTGCCGCGCTTCGCGCTCGCGACGCTCGCGCTGGCGGGCCTGGCGTGGGTGGTGTCGTTCGCCACCGAGCAGCTGGGCGAACGCTTCGGGCCGGGTGTCACCGGGATGATGCAGTCCGCGCTCGGCAACCTGCCGGAGCTGTTCGTGGTGATCTTCGCTCTGCAGAAGGGCGAGCTGGTGGTCGCGCAGACGGCGATCGTCGGCTCGGTGCTCGCCAACGCGCTGCTGGTGCTCGGCCTGGTGATCGTCGTTGGCGCCCGTCGCGCGCCCGACGGCATGATGCGCTTCTCCAGGCGCCTGCCCAGGGACACGGCGACGCTGCTGCAGGTGACGGTGTTCATCATCGTGCTGCTCGGCCTGTCGCTCGCCAACCACGACCCCGCCAGCCATCACGTCAAGGCGATCTCGATCGTCGGAGCCATCTGCCTGCTGGTCGTGTACATGACCTGGGTCGTCCCGTACCTGCGCTCGGACAAGCCGCCCGGCGCCGGGCGGGAGGCCGACGCAGGCGCCGCAGACGCTCAGTCGCACGCCGGCCCGGGCGCGACGGGGCCACGGAGCGAGGGGCCGCGGCTGTCGTTCTCGCTGACGCTGGTCCTGCTGGTGGGAGGCGGGACCGCGTCGGCGTTCGTTTCCGACTGGTTCGTAAACGGCCTGGAGCCGGCGATCTCGATCCTGCACCTGTCCCAGGCCTTCGCCGGCCTGGTGATCGTGGCGATCGCAGGCAACGCGGTGGAGAACACCGCCGGTCTGGTGCTGGCGTTCAAGCGTCGCTCCGACCTCGCCATCTCGGTGGTCAAAAACTCCGTCGCGCAGATCGCCGCGTTCCTGTTTCCCGTGCTCGTGCTGGTGTCCTTCGCGCTCAACACCACACTCACGTTCTCGCTCGCGCCCGTCTACATCGGCGCGCTGGCGCTCACCGCGCTGGCGCTCTGGCAGGTGACCGGCGACGGCGAGGCAGCGGAATTCGAGGGCTGGGCGCTCGTCGCCCTGTACGTGATCCTGGCCACGCTCACGCTGTACGAGTAGCCGCAGCCACGCGAACCCATCCAGGCCCCCTCGCGGGGCCCGCTAAAACGAACCCATCCAGGCCCCCTCGCGGGGCCCGCTAAAAACCGATCTCCCGCCGGCCGGCGCCGCGCGCCCGCGCGTCGGCCCCGCGACCAGAGCTTCGCGGCCGGCGGCGCCGCCGTCAGGGGTTTGCCAAGCGCGCTAGACTGCTTGGACCTCGCGCCTGGGCGGGGTTTTTCTTCGCCCGGAGCTGCCCGTCCACAACGACGCAGGGATTTCTGACAATGGCCCGTGGAGACGTCCGAATTGCTGTCACCCTCGCGTGCGAGGAGTGCAAGCACCGCAACTACCAGACGAACAAGAGCAAGCGCAACAATCCGGACAGGATCAGCCTGCGCAAGTACTGCCGTTGGTGTCGTCAGCACACCAGCCACAGGGAGACCCGTTAGCGCGGGAGCGCTGTCGTGGCTCGTGACCGTAAACGTGCAAAGCAGCGCCGCGAACGCGGTGCGGGCGCATCTCGGCGTGCCGCCACGGCCGCGCCCGACGCGCCGTCCAACGGCGCTCGCGCGCGCACGCCCGGCCAGGCGGACGGCGAGCGAGCAGCCGAGGCCCCCGCGCCCGGCTCACTCGAGCGCGTCGACGTGCCCGGTGCGCTCGACCACGCCTCCGCCGACGTCGACGAGTTCGACGCGGCCATCGTGCGCGGCGCCGGCGGCGTGCCGGCAGCGCCCGATACCGATACCCGCAACGCCGATGAGTTCGACCCGGAGACCGAGGACGCGCTGCAGGAACCCGCGGCTGCAGCCGGCGGCGGCAGCGGACCGGGCGCCGGCGCAGGCGGCGGGGGCGCCAGCGGTGCAGGCGGCGGGGGCGGTGGCAGCCTCGAGCGCCCGTCCGGCGCGCCCTTGCGCGGCGGCAACAAAGCGATCGGCTTCCTGCGCGCGAGCTGGGCAGAGCTCCAACGTGTGCAGTGGCCCGACCGCCGGCACGTCTTCCAGGCGACCGCCGTGGTGCTTGGCTTCGTCGCGGTCGCCGGTGCCTACCTCGGCCTGGCGGACTACGTGGCCAAGGAAATCGTCGAATTCATCCTGTAAGGAACGCTGAATCTGAATGTTTCGCTGGTACGTCGTCAACACATACTCAGGTCACGAGAACAAGGTCAAGCACAACCTCGAGCACCGCGTGGTCTCGCTCGGCCAGCAGCGCGCCGTGCGCAGCGTGGTCGTGCCCACCGAAGCGGTGGCCGAGATGAAGGACAACCAGAATGTCACCGTGGAGAAGCGCACCATGCCCGGCTACGTGCTCGTGAACA
>JBOGXX010000095.1:0-5852 GCA_050696475.1 Solirubrobacteraceae bacterium
GCTGCGCGAGCTGCTCGGCCAGGAGGAGCTGCGCGAGCTGATCGATCCCGGCGCGCTCGCGCGCGTGGAGGATGACCTGCAACACCGTTCTGAGATGACGCGCGCCACCGGACGCGACGGCCTGCACGACGTCCTGCGGGACCTGGGAGACCTCACGCGCGAGGAGCTCCGCCAGCGCGTCTTCGCCGGCGTGGACGCCGACAGCCTGCTGGGCGAGCTCGAGCGCGAACGGCGGGCCGTTCGCGTGCGTGTCGCCGGCGAGGAGCGCTTCATCGCAGCCGATGAGGCCGGTCTCTACCGCGACGCGCTGGAGGTCGTGCCGCCCGGTGGTCTGCCAGACGCCTTTCTCCTGGATGTTCCAGACGCCTCGCGCGAGCTGGTGGCGCGGTTCGCGCGGACCCATGGGCCGTTCACCTCCGACGAGCTTCTTGGGCGCTATCGCATCGACGGGAGCTCAGTGCTGCGCGAGCTCGAGCGTGACGGAGATCTCGTGCGCGGCGAGCTGCGCCCCGGCGGCTCCGATCGCGAGTGGTGCGACGTCGGGGTCCTGCGACGGCTGCGGCGCGCATCTCTCGCCGCGCTGCGCAAGGAGATCGAGCCTGCCGACCAGAGGCGCCTCGCCGGCTTCCTGGCGTCCTGGCAGGGCATCGACAGGCACCCCAGCTCCGGGGCGGGCGTCGATCGCCTGCGCGAGGTCCTCGTGCCATTGCAGGGCCTCGCGCTGCCGGTGGAGAGCTGGGAGCGAGACGTGTTGCCGCGGCGCACCGGCGCCTACTCGCCCTCCTGGCTGGACAGCCTCTGCGCCGCCGGAGAGCTGGTGTGGGTGGGGGCCGGGCCGCTCGCACGCTCCGGGCGTGTCGCGCTGTACTTCCGCGATGACGCCGCCGCCATCGGACCCCCACCCGGCGCCTGTGCCGTGCGCGCCGGCTCTGAGCCTGCAAGCAGCCCCGATCACGCGCTCCTGCGCGCACGGCTCGGCGCGGGGCCGGCCTTCTTCACCGACCTGCTCGCCGAGATAGACGCCTCCGCCGAGGCCCTGCGCGAGGCGCTCTGGGATCTCGTCTGGGCCGGCGAGGTCACCAATGACGCGTGGGCGCCGCTGCGCGCCCCCCGGCTTGCGCTGGCTCGTGCCCAGGGTGCACCCAGATCTGCCTCGCCGTCTGCGCGCTCGCGCTTCAGCAGGCGCCGCCGGAGTGGCTCACCGTCGCAGGTTCAGGGTCGCTGGTCACTCACCGACGCTGTCTTCCGCGCAAGCGACAGCTGCTCGGCGGCGCCCGCCCGGCGCCGTGCGCTGGCCGAGCTGCTGCTCGAGCGCTACGGCATCGTCACCCGCGAGCAGGTGCTTGCCGAGGGGATCAAGGGCGGCTTCGCGATGCTGTATGACACCTTCGCCGGCCTCGAGACGCTCGGCGTGTGCCGACGCGGCTATTTCATCGAGGGCATGGGCGGTGCGCAGTTCGCGTTGCCGGGCGCAGTCGAGCGGCTGCGCGCGCTCGCCGCCGGCAGCGGCGAGAACGTGCGCGCCCGGATCCTCGTGCTGGCCGCCGCCGACCCGGCCCAGCCATACGGCGGCGTGCTGCCGTGGCCCAAACGCGAGCAGGGGCAGCCGCGCCCGACGCGTGTGGCCGGTGCCCACGTGGTGCTGGTCGCGGACGAGCCGGCCCTGTACGTCGAGCGCGGCGGGAGGGGCCTCGTGACATTCGCCGGCGCCGCCTCGCGACGCTCGTCCGAGACGCTGCACGAGGCGCTCACCGCGCTGGCGCAGGCGGTTCGCGAAGGGCGGGTCGGAAAGCTCGCTTTCGAGCGGATCGACGGCGAGCCGGCGGTCGCATCGAGCCTCGCCGCGGCACTCCTCGAGCTCGGCTTCCAGCTCGGTCCCCGCCGGCTGACGCTCACGGCCTGAGCGCGTCGATGATCGAGCCCTCGCCACACCGGCCAGCGGAGGGAAAGCGGCCCCGTCGCGTGGGTCACAAGGGCGCCGCGGACATCGAGCGCGGCAACACGCTTGCGAGCTTCGACGCCGCGCTCCGCCACGGCGTCGACATGATCGAGCTGGACGTGCTCAGCGAGCGCCTCGACGGCGGCGGACGGCTGCTCGTCGCGCACGACCACGAGGATGCTCGCGCGCGCGCGCCACTGACCTTCGCGCAGGCGCTCGAGCACCTCAGCGGCGAGCAGTTCGCCGGCCTCGAGCTGGACGTCGACGTCAAGCTCCCGGGGTACGAGTTGCGCGTGCTCGAGGCGCTGCGCGAGTCCGGGCTCGTGGCGCGCACGCTCGTCAGCGGCATGTTCCCCTCCGGGCTCGCGCAGATGCGGGCCGCCGAGCCGGAGCTGCGCCTCGGCTGGTCGGTCCCGCGGGTTCGCCGCGACTACACCACCGACATGCTCACTGCAATACCGGCCCTGGCGATGCTCACCGGCTATCGCGCGACGCTCCCGCGACGCGCCCGCGTCGCCTTGGAGGAAGGCCGTTTCGACGCGATCATGGCTCACTGGCGGGTCCTCACTCCTGCGCTCGTGCGCGCCGTCGCGCAGGGGGGCGGTGAGCTCTATGTGTGGACCGTCGATGACGCCCGCATGATCGAGCGCCTGACCGCGATGGGCGTTGACGGGATCATCACCAACGACCCGCGACTGTTCACGCGATGAGGCAGGTGGCGGCGCTGAAGCCCGCCGGGTCGGCGCCCGCGAGGCTCTTGTGGCCCACGGTCGTCGTTCGCGTCGCCGAGAGGATCACCGTCCTGCCGTGGCGCCACTCGAAATCCACGACCCCGCGCAGCGTCGCCGCGGCCTGCTCGGCGAGCAGTTCGAAGCTCCAGCCGCCCTGGCGCGCTGACATCGCCCCGCCGATCGCCGCGAAGCCTGGGCTCGCGGCGCTCGGCAGGTCGACCCACCGCTTGCTCGTGTTCAGGTACTGCAGGCGGAAGCTCATGTACAGCTTCTGGTTGGACTGGCCGTCTCCGGGCATCGAGCCGCGGATCCCCACCGTGTTCGGCTGATCGGCCGGGTCGCAGACGTCGATCGTCGCCCACAGCTCGTGGGACTGCAGCAGCCTGCGCTCCGCCGGCGTCGTGCCGGTGGGCTTCGTGCCGGCAGGCGTCGTGCGGGCGGGCTTCGCCGAGGCCGGCGAGGTCTCCGGCGCCGCTGGCGCCAGCGCAGCCACCGTCGTCAAAACGAGGAGAACCCTGGTCGATCGAGTCACACAGTGAAGATAGCGTCGGTGGGGGGACGCGGGCGCAGGCGGGCCCCGACGCAGGGTGCGTTGTGGTATCTCCTGGCGTGATGTCGGCGAGTCGCTCAGCGGACGTGGTCGAGCTGCTTGGGCGTGTGCCCGCGTTCTCCACGCTCGAGCCGGCCGACTTGCAGCGCATCGCCGAGGTTGCGCTACCGAGGCGCTTCGAGCCCGGCGAGGTGGTCTTCCGCGAGGGCGACGCCAGCGAAACGTGCTACGTCGTACGCGAGGGCCACGCGCGGGCGGTGCGCACCCACGGTGACGGGCGCGCGATCACGCTCGCGACCTTTGGACCTGGAGACATCTTCGGGGAGCTCGCCATGTTCGAGGACGAGCGGCGCTCGGCCACGATCGAGGCGATCGAGCCGACGAGCGTCGTCGGCGTCCTCGGCCCGGATATGCGAAGGCTGATGAGAGAGCATCCCGAGATCGCAGTGCGTCTGGTGATCGCGCTCGGCCGGCGGCTGCGCGAGATGAACGAGCGCCTTTCACGCCAGTCCTTCCAGACCGTCCAGAGCCGCGTTGCAGCCGTCCTCTCGGACCTCGTCGCGCGGGAGATCGCCTCCGGCGGGCAGGCGACCGACGTGCTCCTCACCGCCACCCAGGCAGACCTCGCCCAGCTGGCCGGCTCCTCACGCGAGTCCGCCAGTCGCTTCCTCGCGGTGCTGGAGCGAGCCGGTGTCATCTCCCAGGGACGCGGACGCCTGGTCGTCCGCACGCCACAGGCGCTGGAGCAGTATGTCTTCTGAGCGGCGCAAGAAGCCGTCGCAGTCTCCCCGCCTCGGCAAGGCCAAGGCGAAGGCGAAGGGGCCCAAGTCACTCAGGATCTCGAAACGCCCGTCCAAAGCGCAGGCGCGCGAGTTCTCTGCCGGAGGCGTGCTCGTGCGGGGCGAGGAGGTCGTGACGATCGTGCCCACCCGCCGCGCAGCCGACGGCGCGCGCGTGCTGGCGCTGCCCAAGGGGCACGTCGACCCGGGTGAGACACCGCTCCAAGCGGCCACGCGCGAGGTTCGCGAGGAGACAGGTCTCCTCGGCGAGCCCGTCCGGGAGCTGGGGGAGTCACGCTACTGGTACAGGCGCGAGGGGCGCACGATCGGCAAGACCGTCACGTTCTTTCTCTTTCGACACGTGGAGGGCGACACGGCCGACCACGACGATGAGGTAGAGGAGGTCCGCTGGCTGGCGCTGCGGGAGGCCGAGCGGCAGCTCACCCATGAGGCCGAGCGCGAGATGGTGTCGCTCGCGCTGGCCTATTTGCACAAAGCCCGGTAGCCTGCTGGCGCGTGCAGGTCCTGAACTTCTACTCCACGATCTTCGCCGACGAGCTCAAGCGCGGTCGCAAGACCGCCACGATCCGGCTGGGCGACAAGTCGGGCAAGTACCGCAAGAACCAGGCGGTGCTCGTCACGATCGGCTACCAGTACTCGCCCCGCGAACGGATCTTCGAAGCGGTCATCGACCAGGTCGAGGTGATGAAGCTCGCCGACCTCTCCCCGCGCGACATCAAGCACGACAACCCCGAGTTCCGCCGCCACGAGGAGCTGATCAAATTCCTCGAACAGATCTACGGTCGCGCGGTATCCACCGAGGACGTCGTGACCGTCGTGCGCTTCTCGCAGATCCTCGAGAACCCCACCGGGATGACCGAGGCGATCAAGGGCTTCGGCGGCGCTCAGAACTGACGGGGGTCGGGTCCGCCGCAGGCTGCGAGCAGGGCCCGGCAGCCCTCGTCGGACCCGAAAGCGCCTCATCTGCGTCCTTCGGAAACCTGGCACTCTTCTCCAGAGACTGCCAATCGCCCCTTGATCTCTGCGGGATTTCGTCTATATTGACGTCGCTTGGCACTCTTGCAGTGAGAGTGCCAAACGGAGGCGGCGCGCGCGTTTTCCGACGGTCGCGCTCCGCTGTCGCATTCTCTAGATGGAGGTTTTGATATGAAGCTCAAGCCCCTGGGCGATCGGCTGATCGTGCGGGCAATCGAGGAGGAGGAGACCACCGCGAGTGGGATCGTCCTTCCCGACACCGCCAAGGAGAAGCCACAGAAGGGCAAGGTCCTGGCTGTCGGCGACGGCAAGCTGGACGACAACGGCAAGCGCGCCCCGCTGGACGTGAAGGCTGACGACGAGGTCCTCTACAGCAAGTACGGCGGAACCGAGATCAAGGTCGACGGGGAGGATCTGCTCGTGTTGCGCGAGTCCGACGTCCTCGCCAAGGTTGCCTAAGAGGGTGGTGCAGCCGGCCTTCGAGCCGGCAGACCGGGCCCCTCGTTTTTAAATCAAGGAGATCTGAGAGATATGGCTCAAAAGGAACTGAAGTACGGCTCAGAGGCGCGCAAGGCGCTGGAGCACGGCGTCGACGCGGTCGCCGACGCGGTCAAGGTAACGCTCGGCCCCAAGGGTCGCTACGTGGTGCTGGACAAGAAGTTCGGCGCGCCCACCATCACAAACGACGGCGTCACCATCGCTCGCGAGATCGAGGTCGAGGACGTCTTTGAGAACCAGGGCGCACAGCTCGTTCGCGAGGTAGCCACGGCTACCAACGACGTGGCCGGTGACGGCACGACGACCGCGACGGTGCTCGCCCAGGCGATCGTTCGCCAGGGTCTGAAGAACGTCGCGGC
>JBOGXX010000096.1:0-6178 GCA_050696475.1 Solirubrobacteraceae bacterium
AGCTCCGCCGCCACGATCTGCGCCAGCGAGGTCTTGCCGAGCCCCGGAGGGCCGGCCAGCAGCAGGTGGTCGAGCGCATCCCCGCGGGCGCCGCACGCCTCGATCGCAACCGCGAGCTGCTCGCGCAACGTCTGCTGGCCGACGAACTCCTCGAGGCGCCGCGGGCGCAGCGAGCGGTCGAGCTCGTCCTCGGCGACGAGGTAGGGAGTCTGGATGCGCCCCACGGTCTCGGTCACCTCGCTCACGATGGTGCCCGCGCCAAGCGCAGCGCCGCCCCGATCAGCTCCTCGGCGCTCTCACCCTCGGCGCCCGCCAGCAGCTCTTGCACCTCGGCCGGGGCGTAGCCGAGCTCGAGCAGCCCCTCGCGTGCCAGCAGCCGCGCGTCCTGCGGCTCCCCCCGCCTCGCGACGATCGGGACGCGCGCCACGCTGGTGGACTGCGCGTCGACCCCGACCTTCTCGCGCAACTCCACGATGATCCTTTCGGCCGTCCGCTTGCCGATCCCGGGCACCGCCTGAAAGCGCGCCGCGTCGCCCGCGGCCAGCGCGCCGATCAACACGCGCGGCGGCGCGGCCGAGAGCACCGCCAGCGCAACCTTTGGACCGACGGCCTGGACGGAGAGCAGCATCAGGAACAGGTCGCGCTCCTGCTCGGAGGCGAAGCCGTACATGGCCAGCGCGTCGTCGCGGAGGATCAGATGCGTGTGCAGCGTTGCCTGCTCGCCGACCGCCGGGACCTGCGCGAGCGTCTGCGCAGAGACAGCCGCGCGGTAGCCGACACCGCCGGTGATGATCACGACGTGATCGCTGCGGCGCAGCGCCACCTCGCCGCGCACCAGCGCGATCACGCCAGGGCCCCCTCGAGCGCGCTCGTCAGGGGTGCGCAGTTGGCGTGGCAGAGCGCTACGGCCAGCGCGTCCGCGGCGTGGTCGGGCCGCGGCTCCTCGCTCAGCCCCAGCAGCACCATCACCATGCGAGCGACCTGGTCCTTCTGTGCGCGGCCGGAGCCGCAGACCGCGCCCTTGACCTGCTGGGGCGTGTAACCGGTACAGGGCACGCCCTGCTGGCCGGCGGCGAGCATCGCGACGCCGCGCGCCTGCCCGACGGCGAACGCCGTACGCACGTTCTGGCCGAAGTACAGCTCCTCGAGGGCCATCGCGTGCGGCTGGTGCTCATCGATCAGAGCGCTGACGGCGGCGTGGATCTGCGCGAGCCGGCGCTCGGCGCTGAGCCCCGCGGGCGTCTGGATCACCCCTCCGTCGAGCGCAAGCAGACGCGCGCCACGGCGCGCCACGACGCCGTAGCCGGTATTTGCCAAGCCGGGATCTATGCCGAGGACGACCACGGCCTGTGATTCTGCGCCCGTCATCGGACGCCTGCCTGCCATACGCTGCCCGGCGATGGAGCCCGCGCCGATCGACTTCGCCGCCGAGGGGCTACTGGACGGGCTCGACGGCCAGGCGCGCGCGGAGCGCCTGGCGCTGCTGGAGGCGCTGAGCGCGGAAGGCGTGCCGATCTCCGAGCTCAGGCGCACGACGGCCACCGGTACGGTGATCTTCCTGCCGGCCGATCGCGTGATCGTCGGACCCGAGCGCTACACCGCCGCGGAGGTGTCCGAGCGCAGCGGCGTGGAGATGGAGTTCCTGGTGGCGGCGCGCCGCGCGATGGGTCTGCCGATCCCCGAGCCGGGCGAGCCCGTTTACACGGAGGCCGAGCTGGAGTCGGCCAGACGCGTGCTGATCGCACGGGAAGCGGGGATCTCCGACGAGGAGGTCCTGGAGCTGCTGCGCGTGCTCGGCCGCGGCCTCTCCCAGGCCGCCGAGGCGCTGCGCGCGCTGCCCCTGAAGCTCGTGCTCGAGCCGGGCATGAGCGAACGCGAACTCGCCCTACGCTACGGCGAGGCCGCTGCGCAGCTTTACCCGATGGTCGACCCGTTGATCAGCAACGTGCTCGCGCTGCACCTGCGCCACAGTGCCCAGAGCGAGGTGATCAGCGCGATGGAGCGCAGCGGCGGACGGCTGCCCGGATCGCGCGAGGTCGCTGTGTGCTTCGCCGACCTCGTCGGCTTCACCCGGCTGGGCGAGGAGGTCCCGCCCGAGGAGCTCGGCCAGCTCGCGGCACGCCTGGAGGCGCTCGCATCGGATGCGGCCGTCCCTCCTGTACGGCTGGTCAAGACGATCGGCGACGCCGCGATGCTCGCCTCGCCGGACCCCGACCCGCTCCTGCAGGCGGCTCTGGCGCTCGTGGATGCCGCCGACGCGGAGGGCGAGTACTTCCCGCAGCTGCGCGCCGGAGCCGCGCTCGGGCTCGCCCTGCCACGCGCGGGGGACTGGTTCGGACGGCCGGTGAACCTCGCCAGCCGCATCACCGCGATCGCGCGGCCCGGCAGCGTACTGGTCGACCGCGAGGTGCGTGAATCCGTCGGAGACGGCTACGCCTGGTCATTCGCCGGAGAGCGCCGTCTGAGAGGGGTTCGCGGGCCGGTGCGGCTGTTCAGGGCACGGCGCTCTGGAGCCGCCTGAGCGCGCTCGAGGGCGCGCCGTCTGCGCCCCACAAGCGCCACGGGGCGGAACCGGATGCCCACAAATCGTTCAGCGCGACAGCGTCCTTGTAGGTGTCCATGCACTCCCAGAACCGCTCGTGCCGACGCGCGCGCAACTCCCCGGCGGCCGCGAGCCGCTCCAGCGGAGCGCGCTCGAGCACGCTGTCGGAGTCGAGGCGCTCGAGAAACTCGGCCTGGAAGCAGAAGAAGCCGCCGTTGATCCAATGGTCCGAGGTGGGCTTCTCGTGAAAGCCGGTCACGCGCCCGTCGTCGGCCAGCTCGGCGACACCGAACTGCAGCTGCGCCCGCACGACGGTCATGCTCGCCAGCGCGCCGTGCGCGTGATGGAACGCCAGCAGCCCCCCGAGGTCGATGTCAGCCAGGCCGTCCGCGTACGTCGCGCAGAACAGCTCCTCGCCCGCCAGGCGCTCCTGCAAGAGCTTGATGCGCCCGCCCGTCTGAGTCTCCAGACCCGTCTGGACGCACTCGACGCTCACGCCATCCGGCCACGCGTGCGTGGCTACGAAGCGTTCGATCAGCTCGCCGCGATAGCCGGTGGCGAGCAGAAACCGGCGAAAGCCCTGCACGGCATACAGCTGGATCACGTGCCAGAGGATCGGCATGCCGCCGATCTCCACGAGCGGCTTTGGGATCGCCTGCGTGTGCTCCTGCAGGCGGGTACCGCGTCCGCCGCAGAGGATCGCCACCGACGGACGCCGTGCGGCGGCGTGCGCGCCGAGGCGGCTGTCAGCCTGCGACACGCTCGAGCACGTCTGTGGACACGTCGAAGTTGGCGTGCACCGCGCTCACGTCGTCGCTGTCTTCCAACGCGTCGATCAGGCGCATCAGGCTGGCAGCGTGAGCCTCCTCGAGCAACACGAGGCTCGAGGGTCGGTAGGCGACCTCGGCGCTCTCCAGCTGCACTCCGGCGTCCTCCAGCGCCCGTCGCACGCGCGCGAAGTCGGTCGGTGCGGCGATCACCTCGAACACGTCCTCATCGGCGCCGATGTCCTCGGCGCCAGCGTCCACGGCGAGCATCAGATCGTCTTCGCGGTAGCGCTCCGCGTCGATCACGATCACGCCCTTCTTCTCGAACAGGTAGGCGACCGAACCCGGCTCGCCGAGGCTGCCGCCGCTCTTTGAGAAGGCGTGCCTGATGTCGGCGCCGGTGCGGTTGCGGTTGTCCGTCAGCGCCTCGACCAGAACCGCCACGCCACCGGGACCGTAGCCCTCGTAGAGCACGCTCTCGATCGCATCCGCCTCGCCACCCTCGCCCGTGCCTTTGGCGATCGCGCGCTCGATGTTCTCCTTTGGCATCGACGCTTCTTTGGCCTTGCGCACGGCGTTCTCGAGCACGACATTGGTCTCCGGATCGCCGCCTCCTTCTCGCGCCGCGACCATGATCGCGCGCGAGAGCTTGGAGAACTGCGCTCCACGGCGCGAGTCCACGACGGCCTTCTTGTGCTTGATGCTCGACCACTTGGAATGTCCAGACATACACGCAAGTCTACGAATCCAGCGCGCCGCGGCGCTTTCCCGACCGACGCCACCGCACCAGGATCGGCGCCGGCTTTCCAGCAAATAGGATGGGCGGGCAGATGGCCGCCACCACCTCCCCCGAGATCTTCAAGGCGTATGACATCCGCGGGCTCTACGGCGAGCAGATCGACGGCGATGTGGCCGAGCGGATCGGCCGCGCGTTCGCGCACGTGCTCAGCCGCCTTGCGGAGAAGCCGGTGGCCGAGTTGCGCGTCGGCCTCGGACGCGACATGCGCCTGTCAGCGCCGGAGCTCGCAGCACGCTACCGGGAGGGCCTGCTCGCCGAGGGCGCCAACGTGATCGACGCAGGCCAGGTCGGCAGCGAGATGCTCTACTTCCTCGTCGGCGCGCGCGAGCTCGACGGCGGGCTGATGTGCACCGCCTCGCACAACCCCAAGGCCTACACCGGCGCGAAGCTCGTCCGAGACGGCGCGATCGCGCTGTCGGGCGACACCGGCATCCAGGACATTCGCCGGGAGATCGAATGCGAGTCGAGCACGCGCGGCGAGCACACGGCCGCGGCGCGGGGCACGGTCGAGGACGTGGACCTCTACCAGGACTTCCAGGCGGCGGCGCTGCGGTTCATCGACGTCGAGGCCGTGCGCTCGCGCGCCCGACCGTTGAAGGTGGTCGTGGACGGCGGCAACGGCATGGCGGGACCGATGGTGGGGCCGCTGCTGGAGCGCCTCGAGCTGGAGCTGATCGAGACCTACTGGACGCCGGACGGCAACTTCCCCGACCACGAGCCCAACCCGCTGCTGGCGGAGAACCGCAGGCTGATCATGGAGACGGTCCGCGACACGGGAGCCGATCTGGGCATCGCCTGGGACGGCGACGCCGACCGCTGCTTCTTCATCGACGACACGGGCGAGTTCGTGGACGGCGACTTCCTCACGGCGCTGCTCGCGCAGACGCTGCTCGGCAAGCACCCCGGCGAGGCGATCCTCTACGACGTGCGCGCCTCGCGCGCGGTGCCGGACACGGTCACGAGGGCGGGCGGCACGCCCTACCGCAACCGAGTCGGTCACGCGTTCTTCAAGACACGCATGCACAAGGAGGGCTCGCTCTTCGGCGGCGAGGTCTCCGGCCACTACTACTTCCGCGACTTCTACTGCGCGGACTCGGGCACGATCCCGGCGCTGCTGGTGCTGGAGCTGCTGAGCACGAGCGCCAAGCGCATGTCCGAGCTGCTCGAGCCCTACCGCTCCAAGTACTTCATCTCCGGCGAGGTCAACTCCGAGGTCAGCGACCCCAACGCGAAGCTGCGGGAGATCGCAGAGCGCTACTCCGACGCGCGGCTCGACCGCCTGGACGGGATCTCGATCGACTACGAGGACTGGCACTTCAACGTGCGCTCGTCCAACACCGAGCCGCTGCTGCGGCTGTGCCTGGAGTCGCTCGTCTCGCCGCAGGACATGCGGCGCCGCCGCGACGAGGTCCTCGCGCTGATCCGCGCGCCGGCGTCGTGACCCCGGCGGAGGAGGCCCGCCGGCGCGAGGAGCGCGAGGAGCGCGAGGCGCTGGCGCTCGCCGCCGAGGCGGGCATCCACCGCCTGGCGATCCCCACCCCCTTCATGGTCGGGCGCATCAACGCGTATCTGATCGAGGACTCGCCGTTGACGCTCGTGGACTCCGGACCCAACTCGGCAAAGGCACTGGACGAGCTCGAGCAGGCGCTCGCACTGCGCGGTCACGCAGTCGAGGACATCGAGCTGCTGGTGATCACCCACCAGCACATGGACCACTTCGGCCTGGCCGCGATCCTCGCGCGTCGCTCCGGCGCGGAGGTCGCGGCGCTCTCGGCGCTCGCGCCGTTCCTGGCCAGCTACGGCCAGCAGACCGACCTGGAAGACCGGTTCGCCGAGCGGCTGATGCTGCGCCACGGCATCCCCGCGGAAATCGTGACCGCCCTGCGCGCTGTCTCTGCGGGCTTTCGCGCCTGGGGCGAGGCGGTCGAGGTGACACGCGCGCTCGACGCCGACACCGATCTCGAGCTGCGCGATCGCACGCTGCGGGTGCTGCACCGCCCCGGCCACAGCCCCTCCGACACGGTGTTCCTCGACGAGCGATCGGCGAGCGAGGGCGGCTCGATCCTGGTC
>JBOGXX010000097.1:0-5766 GCA_050696475.1 Solirubrobacteraceae bacterium
GGTATGCGCTTGGCGTTTTCCTCGTGCTCGCCTCGCGTGAGCTCGTACAGGCCCCGAATGTAGGACTCCCAGAAGGGGTCATCGGGCGCGGTGGCATGCGACTCGGCAGGGCGCTCGCCGCGGAGGAGCTCGTCGAGGTGGCCGAGCATCTCCCACGCGTGCTCGTTGTAGCCGCCGATAAAGCTCGCCACGGACCCCTCGGCGCCAGCGACGAGCGCCATTCCGGCGCCGGTCGGGCGGTGGACTCCTGAGCCGTCGACCTCGAGATAGCCGAGCGTGACGAGCGCCGTCAGCAGCGCCTCGACGCCAGCAGCTGACAGCGCGAGCCGGCTCGCGAGCACGGCCGCGGTCGCGTGCTGCTCGGCGAGCGAGCCGAACACGCCAAGCCGGGTCGCGGTGATGATCGCCCGGGCGCCGGCCATCGCCACGAACGTGTCGCCGAAGGGCTCTGGCCCGCTGGTTGCGCCCACGGGCATGAGTATCCCACAGACCAGCGAAGCTTAGAGTCTTGCCTATATTTGTATTATGCTCTAACTTATGGCCGGGATGCCGAGTCCAGCTCCGATCACAGGCCTGCGCGAGCGCCACAAGCACCAGCGGCGCGAGCGGATCATCGAGGCGATCAGAACACTGCTGCGCGAGTCCCCGCACGAGACGCCCACCGTGGAGCGCATCGCCGAGCTGGCAGACCTCTCCCCGGCGACCGTCTTCAACCTCATCGGACCGCGAGAGGCACAATGGGCCGCACTCTGCGACGAGCTGCTCGCGGAGCTCGACGGCCACCTGGCGTTCCCCACTGACGAGGATCCCCGCGAGCAGGCACGCAAGATCGTCACCGAGACCGCCGAGCTCTTCATCTCAGACGCGGCCGTGTTCAGTCACCTCGTCAACACGTGGGGACGCAGCGGCGTTCTGCTGCAGGAGAACCCGGTCCCAAAGCTGCGCACGGCGCTGCGGGGTGGACAGGCGTCGGGGATGCTGCGCGGCGACCTGCATGTAGATGCGCTGGTCGGACACGTAGCGACCGCCTGCGGCGGCGCGCTACGTCAGTGGGCCGCGGGCCAGATCACCGACGCAGCGTTCCGCAAGCGGGTGCGCTTGGCGGTCGACATGGTGTTCGCCGCGGGCGCTAGCGACGCCCACGCCGCAGCGCTTCAGGCTCCTCTGCGGCGCCGCCACCGGTGAGAGTCGGGTGTCCGGGTCAACTATCTGGCTGGACGGCGCTCCCGGCATCCGTCTGGCAGCCGATGCCTTCGGCGCGCAGACCGCGCCCCCGATCCTGATGCTGCACGGCGGCGGGCAGACACGCCACGCCTGGCACACCACCGCCAAGAGCCTCGCCGAAGCGGGCTGGCGGGCGATCACCGTCGATTTGCGCGGACACGGCGAGAGCACCCATCCCCGGCCCGCCGCCTACGCGCCCGATGACTTCGCAGCCGACGTCCGAGCACTGATCGTGGCGACCGCCAAACCCCCGATCGTGATCGGTGCCTCGCTCGGCGGCATCGCCGCCCTGCTCGCGATCACCGAGCACCCGGCCGCACCCGCCGCCGGGCTCGTCCTCGTTGACGTGGCTCACCGCTTCAAGCCGCAGGGCGGGCGACAGATCGTGACCTTCATGGAGGAGCACCCACACGGATTCGCGACCCTCTCCGAAGCGGCCGACGTGGTCGCGAACTACCTGCCCCACCGCAAGCGCCCCCAAGACATCAGCGGGCTGCGCCACAATCTGCGAGAGCGCGAAGGACGCTGGATCTGGCACTGGGACCCACAGATCCCGATCCAGGCGCGCAAGATCATGAGCGCACCCGAGACACTGACCGAACGGCTGACCTCAGCAGCCGGGCGTCTACGCCAACCCTGCCTGCTCGTCCGCGGCGCCGAGAGCGACGTCCTGACGCCTGGCGTCGCGCACGAGTTCATCCAGCTTGCCCAGGGCGCGACCCTCGCCGAGGTCCCGAGTGCCGGCCACATGGTCGCCGGCGACAACAACGACGCCTTCACCGCCGCCATCGGCGCATGGCTCCAAGCACGTCCCCACGACGAACTACGGACAGCGAACTCATGACACGCTGCACCCGCCACGCCAGGCCACGCCGCGAGGCTCCGGAACACCCGACAAGATGAGGTCCTGGAATGTTGCCGAGACCGTGGTGCCGCCTGCGACGCGGGCCCCTGTGCCGGTCGTCGCGCGTCATTTATCCTGTACCCGTGGAACATGATCGCCGAGTATCGGGTCGCATCGGAAACGAATGATCTCGACAGGTTCATGGACACGCTGGCGCCCGACGCCGAACTCGTCTCACCGCTGCTGGCACACGGCGTTATCCGCGGCAAGAAAGACCTGCGACTGCTGTTCGCCGCCGTCTACAGCAGCCTGTCTGAGCTGCGCTGGACTCAGGAGATAACGGACGGCGACCGAGGCTTCATGATCGCCCAAGCGCGCATCGGCCCGTTCAGGCTTGATGACGCAATGGTTATCGAACTCGATCCCGACGGACGGATCCAGCGGCTGAGGCCACACCTGCGCCCTTGGCTTGCCAGCACCTGGTTCGCCCTCGCAGTCGGCGTCAAGCTGGCCCGCCATCCGGGAGTCATCTGGCGTGCCGTGCAGCATGCTTGAGAGCCTTGAGACGATTGGTTCCACGGAATCGCGCGCAGTAGCTAACCAGCGCGCGACGTGTGTCCGTGTTGCGCAGCGCTGCGTCACTCCCGCCTGCGGCGGGACGGGGTCAAGCGCTATGTCCACGCAAGTTGTTCGGGCCGATCGTGGCCGGGCATTCCTCTTTATCGTCTGCGCCCAATGTTGCGGTCAGGCGCGTCGCGAGCCGGCTGCCGGATGAGCCAGTGGGCGGGCCGCAGTATCTGTCGCAGTCGCAGCGGGTCTCGGCTGGGTTGCCAGCCGATGTCGGTGGCCTCTCGGTAATCGAGTGATGGTGTTTGTCTCCGGCTGTGGCTCATGTTTTGGGCGAGTCGTTTGATTCGCTCCGGGTCTTGTCCGTCGTTGCCGAGATGGTCGCGTGCGATGTACCAGTCGGTGCCGTGTCGGGCGCGGGTGGTCTCGACGTACGCCGTCTCTTTGCTGGTTTGCCAGCTGCCGGTTAGCACGATGGAGCGCTCGACGGTGGCGCCCTGCTGGCGGTATACGTGCTGGGCGTAGGCCAGCCGCAACGAGTTGAGGTGCTCGCCGGCGAGCCGGATCTGTCGCTGTGATCCGTCGAGCGTGATCGTCACGCTCTGCTCGTGGACGTGGGTGACTTGGCCGCGGGTGCCGTTCTCGACCCTGGGCTGTCCGCGAGGCCGGTGTTGGGTGATGAACGCGACGAGGTCGCCGTCGCGTAGGCCGTAGTGGACGCTGGGGAGGGTGATCTCGTGGTGGCCGAGTTCGCCGCGCTCGGCTCGTAGGTGTTGGGCGCGGGCGTTGAGGCGGTCTATCTCCTGGTTGGAGGCGTCGGCGATCAGGGCAACCGCGCGGATGTCGTCGTGTTCGCTGGTGAGCCGGCCCCATGCTTGGACGGCGCTCTCGGCTGCTTGGTCGCGGGTGTCGGCGAGGTGTAGCCGTCCCTGGCTGAGGTAGTGCGCCATCGCGCGCTCCGGTTCTCCTGTGCGTAGCGCTCTCCAGGCTTTCTGCTCGGCAGGGTCGGTGGTTCGGTGGATGTTCGCGAGCTCGGCGGTCGGTGCGTGGTTGGTGAGCCTGTCGAACATGCCTCCGGGGCCGATCGAGGGGAGCTGCTTGCCGTCGCCGACCGCGATCAGCTTCGCCCCGGAGCACTCAACCAGCTCGGTGAGGGCGTCCATGCGCTTGTGGTCGACCATCCCCGCCTCGTCCAAGATGATCGTCGTATCGCTGTCGATCCCGACGACGCCCGTGTTCGCCCGCGCGACCAGAGCGTCGAGGGTGAGCGTGTGTCCCGTAAGAGCTGGACTGTCAGCGCCGAGGCGCTCGGCCGTAGACCCGGACACGGCTATGCCGATCGTGTCGCGGCCGGCGTGCTGCTCGGCGCGCGCGGCAGCGTCGATCACGACGCCCTTGCCGGTGCCGGCGGGGCCGACGAGGACGGCGGCGCGCTCCGGTCCCGTGAGCACCTCCAGCGCGTGGGTCTGCTCGTTGCTCAGTGGTCCCCCGATGCGCTCCGTGATTTCGCGCGTGGCGTGTGCCCGTGTTCGCTCGCCGATGTCTCGGCCGGCTGGCCGGGCGAGCAGTTCGGCGCGGCGTTCGATTGCCTGCTCCTGCGCGCGCACGGCGAGCGTGGTCATCCGCCCGCCCTCCAGGCTGAGGACTCGCCGGTCGCGGATCATCTCTCGCGCGACGGCGAGCGCCTGCTCGGGTGCCATCTCGCCCGCTGTCTGCTCCAGGGCGACGGCGTGCAGGTCGCGTGCGTGGAAAACGGTGTGCTGCTCAGTGAGGCGCGCCTCGATCCTGTCCTCGATCGGCCGCTCGACCGTGGGCCGCTCGGGTGCTCCGATCAGGCGCACGGCCTCGTCGGGGCCGAAGCCGTGGCGGCGGCCCGTCTCGCTCCAGACGCGTTGCAGGTCGCCGCGTGTGGTCGGCTCCTTCGCCCGGCGGTTCTCGAGCGCGAGGTTGCGCAACTCTCCGCGTTCCGCCGCTCGGCCGTAGCGGGCACGGAAACGCTCGGCGGCTCGAGCAACCTCTCGGCTCCGCCCGGAGAACTCCTCGATCAGGTCGCGCGGCACCCCGGCGATCTCGAAGTACCGGCCGTCCTTGCCGGTGCCTCGCTCGATCTCGTAGCCCTCGCCGGTCAGCTCCTCAGCGAGCGAGGAGCGGTAGAACGCGCCCAACTCACGAGCGGAGCGGAAGATCGGCCGCGAGGCAACCGCGACGATCCGCTCGTCCTCCCGGACCGCGCCGCTGATCACGACATGGCTATGCAACTGCGGGTCGGGCGCCTGGGCTCCGCTGACCCCGCGGGCGGTCGTGTGCCGGTACTCCGCGGCGATCACATCCTTGGCGTACTCCTCGACCACCTGGCCCTCATAGCGGCGACGCACGACCGGCACCTGCTCGCGCAGGTACTGGACCGTGCTCTCGACGGCCCTGGCGTGCGCGGACTCGATCTGCTCGCGCTGCCACGGGTCACCGAGCGCCCAAACTGTCGAGACGGACTTCGGGGCGCTGAACGTCACGTCGATCCCACCACCCCGACCGCCACCGGCGCCCTCCGGCCGCAGCCACCTGCCCGTGCCGGGGTGCCGGCCATCCATCAAGGCGATGAAGTCCGCACCCTCGACCGGCTCGCCGGCCTGCACCCCCAGCCTTGCCAGGGTCTCCACGTCCGAAAGCCAGCGGCCGGGGGCTTGCGTCATCTCGCCGTCCGGGGTCAGGTAGTAGTCCCCGCGCTCGGGCGCGACGGTCTTGCTCTCCAGCTAGCGCGCGTAGCCGCCGCCTGCGGACGCACCGATGCTCGCTGCAGTCATCACATGCGTGATGACCCTGAGCGGCCCGAACCGGCCAAACGAATTGCACAGCGCTCACACACTGATGGCACCTCCGTGCATATCCGGATGAAAAGTCAAGGGGTTTCGGCGGCTTTTGTTGCCGATTTTCGGGTGATGGATCGGTCGCGGGACCTCCGGCGAGGGCGGCAGAACGGCTCAGAGCGCCTCGATCTGGGTTCGGAGAGCCCAACGAGCTCGCGACGGCACCGAGAGCGACCTCGGCGAGGGGGCACAGTGATCGCACAGCGCCCGGCTCAAAGGGTGGTGCGGGCGCGACACCGGGGCGCGCATCCAACAAGCCCACGAAGG
>JBOGXX010000098.1:0-2919 GCA_050696475.1 Solirubrobacteraceae bacterium
GCGGCTCCCACTCCGCCGCGAGCTCGGGCTGCGCGCGCAGCGCGGGAACGACCGCGAAGGTCATCGTGATCGGGCACGCGAAGCCCGCCTCCGCCTGCATGGCAGTCATGTACAGGGCAGCGCGCGCGCTGTGTGCAGAGGGCTCCTCGCTGGTCCATGGCAGCGAGTGCAGCTCGTGTTCAACGCCCATCCGCATCAGCTGGTGCCAGGCGGGGTGAAACTCGACCTCGTCGATCCTGTGCCCGTAGCGGTCGAACGTGTGCAGCACCGGCTTGTTCTCGTTGGCCAGACGTCCCCACAGCTGCTGCGGGCCGTCCACCTCGCCGACGAAGCGGCCCAGCGCCGACGCGCGCTCGGTGACCCAGCCGGCGCCCTCGCGCTCGACTGCCTCCACCAGCGGCGTGTTCGTGCAGAACACGTCCACGTTCTCCAACGGTGGCGCCTGGTTGAAGACGGTATGCGTCTGCCATGACGCGTTCGGCGTGGCTGCTCCCGACAAAGTGCTGGCCATCACATGACAGTCAAGCAGAGAGCGCCACCTCGGCGCAAGCTGTGGTGGCCGGCGCCTGCGACGCTGGAGCATGCAGGAGCGGAAGTGCCTCCCGGAAGCGGCGCTCCCGCTGCGGAGAGCGGGTGCGACCGTATTGCGAGCCGTAGCTACCATTGCGCATCCCGCCAAAGACGAGCATGCACCAACCCGCGTTCACGAGAGCCTCGCTTGAATCGCCGCGCCGGTCGAGGCAGCAGAGCCGGCAGGTGCCCGGGCGCTAGCATCGGCCGCCCGATTCCCGCGCAGGCCCTTTCCTGCACGAGCAGACACAGCAAGGACCCACACATGGCCAAGATCAAGGTGAAGAACCCCGTCGTCGAGCTCGACGGCGATGAGATGACGCGGATCATCTGGTCGTTCATCAAGGAGCAGCTGATCCTCCCCTACCTCGATGTGCAGCTCGAGTACTACGACCTCGGCATTGAGCACCGCGATGCCACCGGCGATCAGGTGACGGTGCAGGCCGCCGAAGCGGTCAAGCGCCACGGCGTTGGCGTCAAGTGCGCGACGATCACACCCGACGAGGCTCGCGTGGACGAGTTCGGCCTGAAGGAGATGTACCGCTCGCCCAACGGCACGATCCGCAACATCCTCGGCGGCGTCATCTTCCGTGAGCCGATCGTCATCGCAAACGTGCCGCGCCTGGTGCCCAGCTGGAGCAGGCCGATCGTGATCGGCCGTCACGCCTTCGGCGACCAGTACCGCGCGAGCGACATGGTCGTGCCGGGCGAGGGCAAGCTCGCGCTCACCTTCACGCCCGCCGACGGCTCGCAGCCGATCGAGCTCGACGTGTACGACTTTCCCGGTGCCGGCATCGCGATGGCCATGTACAACCTCGACGACTCCATCCGCGACTTCGCGCGCGCGTCACTGCGCTACGGGTTGGAGCGCCGCTATCCGGTCTACCTGTCCACCAAGAACACCATCCTCAAACGCTATGACGGGCGCTTCAAAGACATCTTCGAAGAGGTCTATGAAGCTGAGTTCAAGGCGGACTTCCAGGCCACCGGGATCACCTACGAACACCGCCTGATCGACGACATGGTCGCCGCCGCGCTGAAGTGGGATGGCGGCTACGTGTGGGCGTGCAAGAACTACGACGGCGACGTTCAGTCCGACACCGTCGCCCAGGGCTTCGGCTCGCTGGGGCTGATGACCAGCGTGCTGATGACCGCCGACGGCAAGACCGTGGAGGCGGAGGCCGCGCACGGCACCGTCACCCGCCACTACCGCGCCCACCAGCAGGGCAAGCCGACATCGACCAACCCGATCGCGTCCATCTTCGCTTGGACCCGTGGGCTGTCGGCGCGCGGGCGCATGGACGACACTCCAGAGCTCACAGCGTTCGCTGAGACGCTCGAGCGCGTGTGCGTCGAGACTGTGGAAAGCGGCAAGATGACCAAGGACCTCGCGCTGCTCATCGGAGCAGATGAGCCGTGGCAGAGCACCCAGGAGTTCCTCGCTTCGATCGATGAGAACCTTCAAAAGGAGATGAGCTTGTGAGCAACCCAGTACGAGTGACAGTCACCGGCGCAGCCGGTCAGATCGGCTACAGCGTCGTGTTCCGCATCGCCTCAGGGCAGCTGCTGGGGCCCGACCAGCAGGTGGACCTGCGCCTGCTGGAGGTTCCCCAGGCGATGGGTGCGCTGGAGGGAGTGGCTATGGAGCTCGTCGATTGTGCCTTCCCGCTGCTCGCAAACCTGGACCTGCACGAGAACCCCGGCGACGCATTTGACGGCACCAGCGTCGCACTGCTGGTCGGCTCGCGCCCGCGCACCAAGGGCATGGAGCGCGCGGAGCTGCTCGCGGAGAACGGCAAGATCTTCACCGTGCAGGGCAAGGCGCTCAACGACAACGCAGCCGCCGACCTGAAGGTTCTCGTCGTCGGCAACCCTGCCAACACCAACTGCTTGATTGCCATGAACAACGCTCCCGACATCCCGCGCGAGCGCTTCACCGCGATGCTGCGTCTCGACCACAACCGCGCCGTCGCGCAGCTCGCCAACAAGTTGGCCGTACCCGTCGCAGATGTCGCCCACATGGGCGTCTGGGGCAACCACTCGCCCACCATGTACCCCGACTTGTTCCACGCGCAGGTTCGCGGCGAGCAGGCCGCCAAGGTCCTCGACGACCAGGCATGGATCGAGAGCGAGTTCCTGCCAAAGGTCGGCAAACGCGGCGCCGCCATCATCGAGGCGCGCGGGTCCTCCTCGGCCGCCTCCGCCGCCAACGCCGCCATCGACCACGTCAACGACTGGGTCACCGGCAGCGCGGACTGGGTCTCCATGGGAGTGCCCTCAGACGGCTCCTACGGGATCCCCGAGGGCATCATCTGCGGCTTCCCCTGCACCTGCGCTGACGGTCAGTAC
>JBOGXX010000099.1:0-6841 GCA_050696475.1 Solirubrobacteraceae bacterium
GCTTGACCTGCCGTCCGCCATCCGCGCGCCAGTGCGCGTACCACACCTCACCCCGCGCGTAAAGCGAGCCCGCGCCATAGGGACGCCGGGTGGTCTTTCTTACAGCCGCCATCAGTCACTGCCTCCCACATCGCGTGCCAACATGAGCCCTCGAAGGTAGCGCGCACATCGGCTGCTTTGACGCGGCCTCACGAGTCACGGTCCCGCACCTCGGCTCGCCGGTCCAGGCGCACGGAGCGCGCTGTCCGAGAGGCCGCACCCCGCGCACGCCACGGACCCCTCATCCGCGCTCGCCACCATTCCTCCAACTCCTCTGCACTGAACCGCACATAACGCCCGAGACGCACATGCGGAATCCGATTCGCGCGCGCCTCGGCAAGGACCCACGACGCGGGCACCGAGAGCAGCCGCCCAGCCTCGGTCGCGTCGAGAAGGGGCGCGGCGAGCTGCGCGGGCACGTCAGGCGGTGGCGTGGTGGCGGCCATCGTTGTTAATGACCACAAGCACCCCAAACCGGCCAACAAATTTAGAAATCCAAATCGTCTGCGGCCCTGCCCCACACGGGCCTGCGCCCGCAACGACCACCCGGCCCCGTCATTTGGAGCCAGTCCCCCCCGACCTCTGGCGGCGAACACGCCTACGTCGGGACGCCCCAACTGCCAGCACAGACGATCGACGACTGGCCATTGCCGGGCCCCGGCGTGCGCCCGAACCGCCGGGGATCAAGATGTAGGCGGCTTCGCGGTCAGGCCGGCGAGGGAATCTTTGGCTTTCCTGTGCGGTTTTCGGGGACAGTCAGGTGCCCTCAGATGACCTCCGGAATCGGTGGTGTGGGGCGCGTTTGGGGCGCCTGGTCGGGGCGCCCCAGCGAGCCGCCGCTTCGATCGCGCGGTGCCTTCGAGGGACCCATCGAAGGCACCGTCGGCCGACGCCTCAGTTTTTCCGTAAGCCGAACTCGGTGACCAGTGCAGCACGCGACGCCAACAAGAACTCGAGATGGCTATCGGCCCACACCTCGATAGGAGGTCGCTCACGGCTCTCGTTATGGCGCTCGATCCATTGCACGGCATCGGCCGTGAACCGGCCACTGCTGGCGATGATCAATGAGTCCACCACCGGTGGTTCCCATAACTTCACAGCTGCTACCGCGGCTGCGCATTCTGGCATTGGGATCGAGCGCGAGAGCCAGTGCTTACATTGAATGATCACGCGTTCGCGGCGAGTCCCGCTGAGCGCGTCGGACACGACTCGGTCCACTGAGAGATCTCGTCCACGGTCTGGCGCGCGGGTCTTCATCAACCAGCGTGCGTTCTCGTATCCTGCGGTCTGGCTGATGAGGTTGAACATGAGTCGCTCGAACTCGTCGTCGTCGAGGGCTGCCCAGTGGAGCGCGGTAGTGACCGGTCCGGCGGGTCGCGCCGCAACGAGCGCTCCGAGGTCGGTGGCGTCGATCGGAAGCGGCTCGAGTTCGCCGTAGAGCGCATCCATGATGTCACCGCGGACAGAGGGCCAATCCCATTCCGCAATGTCATGGAGATCTACACCAAGCGCGAAGCTCAGATGACGATGTAGGTCGCTCCATCGGCCCTTTCGGGCGAGATCCTGAGCTAGAAGCCGCTCGATCTCCTTTACATGGCCGGCGAGTTGCTGCCAATCCCCATCATCCGCAAGCGGGGTGGAGTCGCGCTCGTGCTTCGTGGGCAGTTCCGCCAACAGTCCGTCGATCTCGCTTACGAGTTCGATGACACGCTCCCTGACGAGGCGCCGTCTCGCGCGAGTGAAGCGGTAACGATAATCGGCTAGTGTAGTGTCTTGCAAATAACTGGTGTTAGTGGTAGGGTGGCGTATGCGCACACCCACCCCGGCGTTGCGGGTCAGCGACGAGCAGTGTGAAGTGCTCAAGCGGCTGTCCGCTTCTCAGACGGCGGCGCATCGCGAGGTTCAGCGTGCTCAGGCGCTTTTGATGGCCGGAGCTGGCGAAGCGAACACCAGGATCGCCGCGGAGCTGGGTGTTTCACCTGCGACGGTGTCCGCGTGGCGGCAGCGGTTTGCCACGGAGGGCCTGAAGGGGCTGGGCGGGGTGCGCCCAGGCCGGGGGCGAAAGCCCTCGATCCCTGATGAGAAGGTCGCGGAGATCGTGCACGCGACGCTTCACGAGAAGCCGTCGGGGGAGACGCACTGGAGCTGCCGCTCGATGGCCAAGGCGTTTGGGGTCAGCCCGGCCACGGTTCAGCGGATCTGGTCCGCGAGAGGCCTGAAGCCCCATCGCGTGGAGAGGTTCAAGCTCTCGCGCGATCCGCTGTTTGAGCAGAAGCTCGTCGATGTCGTGGGGCTCTACCTGAACCCGCCGGAGAAGGCGATCGTGCTCTGCATGGACGAGAAGAGCCAGATCCAGGCCTTGGATCGCACGCAGCCCTCGCTGCCGATGAAGCCCGGGCGTGGAGGAACGATGACCCATGACTACAAACGCAACGGCACGACCACACTGTTCGCAGCGCTGGACGTCCTGACGGGCGTGGTCATCGGCGAGTGTCTTCCTCGCCACCGCCACGAGGAGTTCCTGAAGTTCCTGCGGAGGATCGACCGCGAGGTCCCCCAGCGCCTACAGATCCACCTAATCCTCGATAACTACCGCACCCACAAGCACACCGACGTGAACGCATGGCTGGCCAAGCACCCACGGTTTCACCTGCACTTCACGCCGACCTCGAGCTCGTGGCTGAACCTCGTCGAGCGGTTCTTCGGCAAGCTCACCGACAAGGCGATCCGCCGCGGCGTCTTTCACAGCGTCCCTGATCTCATCGCCGCGATCGGCGCCTACCTCGACGCCACCAACGCCGATCCACAGCCATTCACCTGGACAGCGAGCGCCGACTCGATCCTCGAGAAGGTCCGCCGCGGCCGCGTCACCCTCGAGGCAATCAACAACTAAAACTGAGACGCTGGACTAGCTGTTGCCTATGACACGAGGTTCCCGGCGTTCGCGGGGCCCTGAGGCTGTAGATCTGGCCCGACACGGTGTGGCCTCGCTTCGCTCCCGTGCGCTAAAACCTGAAAATACGAGAGCGTGCTACTCGCTCTCGTATTCGTCGTGGCGATGCAGCCAGACCTGGAAGGCATTCCCCTCGTCCCGCCCTTGCGGTGTGCGGTCGAGGATCGGGTAGTAGCTCATCAGGAACTCGACTCCGCGGCCGCTGGTCGAATAGGTGTGGTAGACGACGCCTTCCTCGAGCGCGAACGCGTTGAAGCCGAACCCCTCGGAGAGATAGGTGACGGCATCGGTGCCCGTTGCGCCGGCGTTGTGCTCCACGATCGGCGGCAGTTCGCCGGCCGCGAGCATCGGCTCGGCCCATTCGCGCGTCTGCTCCCCAGTCGAGGAGATCCCGTAGTCGGAGTCGAAGTCGCTGTCCGCGTTGGAGGCCCAGGGAAAGCTCCAACCCATCCGCCGCTTGAACGTCTCCAGCTTCTCGATCGGCGCGCGCGAGACGAACAACATCGTCACATCGCGCGCGTGCAGGTGCGGGAGGATGCCGTTCACCGCGTCGGCTATCGACGAGTTGGTCGCATCGCCTGCTTCGTAGTCCGCTCCGAACATGAAGTGGTAGACCAGCAGTTGCGAGCGGCCGTCGAACAGGTCCGCGAGCGTCCTCGCACCATCGTCGGTCTCGAGACGATAGTCCTTCTCCACCTGCACCCAGGGCAGCTCGCGCCGCCGGCGAGCGAGCTCGTCGCCGTGCCTCGTGTGCTCCTTCTCATCTGCGAGCAGCCGCTCACGCTCGACGAGCCACTGTTCCCGGCTCGCTGTTCGGTGATCGATCATCGACTCGTCTCCTTTGCTGGGGTGGTTCCGAGGTCATCGGAGCGGCCGGCTTCGACGGGCGGCCATTGCGCGATGGGGCGTCCGTTGGTCCGCAGGCTGGACATGATTTCCCGCTGCGGCCAGCCGGAGGGCGAGGTCTCCCATGTCTCCTGGCGTCCGTAGGCCGTCAGGTCCTTCAGCGCGTAGATGTTGTCCATCGCCTCGGCGCCGCGGCCGTTGGTCCAGTAGGTCTCGAACACCCTCTCGCCGTCCCGCAGGTAGCACACCAGGTGAAATTTGCCGACCTCACGGCCGGTCAGCAGCGTGTCGAGCGACTCGTAGGCCGAATACCACGGCATCGTCCAGCCCATGAAGTCGCGGTAGCGCACGCTCTCCCCGTACGGGCCCTGGCACAGCGTGGCGTAGGTGATGTCACGAGTGTGCAGGTAGGGCAGCTCGCCGACCTGCGAGGTGTAGAACGTGCAGCCCTCGCACTGCTCGGAGGCGGGCCGGCCGGTGGCCCACATGAAGTAGTAGGCGATCAGCTGCCGGCGGCCCTCGAAGACGTCCAGCAGGCTGACCGGGCCGTCGAGGCCAGTAAGCGGGGTGGTGGCGTCGACCTCCACCATCGGCAGCCGGCGGCGGGCCGCGGCGAGCGCGTCGCCCGCGCGGGTGTGCGCCTTCTCTCGAACCCGCAGCGCATCGAGCTGCGCCTGAAACGTCGCCCGGTCGACCGCGGGCGGGACCGCGGCGTCCTCCATGCCGACCTGCGGCTGGGCGCGATTCTCAGTGCTCATTATTCACTCCTTACCTCGGTCTGTGATTTGCCTACGATCGCCTCGCGGCCTCGTCCGGTTGTGGCTTACGCCATCGCTGGTAGATGAGGTGGGCGACGCGGTAGTCGATGACGCTCGAGCCTCTTGGGTACGCTCGCGCAGGTGCTCCTCACTGGAGCGCCTGAAGGCCGGCGCTCGTCAGGCGGTAGGCAGGCGCGACCGCGCTCGCCTCGGCGCGCAGCAGCTCCGCGATCGCGGTGCCGGCGGCCTCGGGGGTCAAGAGCTCGCCGAACTGGGCGAGGTACTCCTGCTCGGACTTGCCCGAGCGGGCCGCGTACACCTGCACGGCAGGGCGGCCGAGCTCAGTCGCCGAGGTGATCTGGGGGAGTACCGCGGTGACGGTGATGCCCAGTCCGGCACGCGTGGATTCTTCCTGCGCGTAGGCGGCGATGAACCGCTGGGTGCTCTTCGCCCCGGCGTAGCCGCCGCTGAGCGGCGATCCCGCCAGTGCGGCACCGCTGCTGATGACGACCACCCGACTGCCCGGACGCAACGGCTTGAGCAGCGCCTCACGCACCCACTGGAACGCGATCCGAACGTCGGTGTTCCAGTTGACCGAGAAGGTCTCCCAGCTCTGGTGCTGGATCGGACGCATCAGCGGCGTCGCGCCGGCCACCACGATCAGCTCCTCGGGGTCGTAGCGGTCGAGCAAACGGCCCGCCGCGGTGGGCTCCCCGGCGTCGAGGACCTCCGGCTGGATCCCCGGTGCGGTGTCCGCAAGCTCGCGCAGGGCGCTCTCGCGTCGCGCTAGCGCGATCACCGAGTGTCCGTTTCCAGCGAGCGCTGTGGCGATCCCGCGGCCGAGGCCGCGCGACGCACCAACCACGATTGTGGTCCTGCTGGGAGTGTCGTTCCTAGAAGGCATGTCTTGCTCTCCTTTTACCTTGTCGTTTTGGTCCGGGTGGTCGCCGAGGGGTCAGCTCGCGACGAGCGCGGACTGAGGCTCGGTGACCGTGGTGCTCGTGACCTCCGGCTGCGCCTCGGACCCGCGTACGAGCGCGAAGATCGCCGGAAGGGCGAGCAGGCCGATCGCGCCGAGCACCCAGAACGCGTGCTGGAAGCCGCCGGTGAGTGCCGCGGGGGCGGCGTGGCCGGCGTGCAGCAGTGCCTGAGTGTGGCTGGCGGCCACGCTCGAGGCGATCGCGATCCCGATCGCCCCGCCGAGCTGTGTGGAGGTGTTCAGCAGCCCCGACGCGAGCCCGGCCCGATGTTTCTCGACCCCCGCCAACGCGGCGATCGAGATCGGGATGAACGCGAAGGCCGTACCCGCACCGGCGACCATGATCGGGCCGAGCAAATCGGCGACCAACTGGCCGCGAACCGGCACCTGCGTCGCCCAGAGCACACCCGTGCCGATCAGCGCCATCCCGATCGCCATCACCAGCTTGGGCCCGACGCGGGTGACCAGCGCCTGCGAGAGGCCGGCGAGCGCTACCGACGTCAGCGACCCGGTCAGCCACGCAACTCCGGTCTGAAGCGCGCTGTAGTGCAGCACCTGCTGCATGTACAGGGTGCCGACGAACAGGAACGCGTAGAAGCTGGCACCCAACAGCAGCCCTGCCGCGTTCGCACCGGAGAGCGTCCGCAGCCGGAAGATCTCGAGCGGCAGGAGGGGATCCTTCACCCGACTCTCGATCGCCACGAACGCGACGAGGGACATCGCCGCCGCGGCCAGCACCGCGATCGTTCGGCTTGCGCCCCAGCCGTACTGTGGCGCCTGGGAGATCGCGTCCACGAGCAGTACCAGCCCGCCGGTTCCAGCCAGGGCGCCGAGCGCGTCAAACCGCCGGCCCGCCGTCTCAACCCGGCTCTCCGGCACGATCCGCGGCACCAGCAGCAGCGCCGTAGCGCCGATCGGGACGTTCAGATAGAAGATGTACTGCCATCCGACATAGCGGGTCAGCAGCCCGCCGCTGATCAGCCCGACCGTCGCGCCGCCGGCGGCGATCGCGCCCCAGATCCCGAGCGCCTTGTTGCGCTCGGCGCCCTCCTGGAACATGTCCATCACGATCGATAGAGCGGCGGGCAACATGATCGCCGCCCCTACTCCTTGCACCGCGCGGGCTCCGATCAGGAACCCGTCACCGGTTGCCAGCGCGCAGGCCAGCGACGCCGTGGAGAACAGGCCGAGCCCGGCCAGCAGGACCCGGCGGCGCCCGAGCAGGTCCGCGGCGCGACCACCGAGCAGCAGGAAGCCGCCGAACGT
>JBOGXX010000100.1:0-3573 GCA_050696475.1 Solirubrobacteraceae bacterium
CGCGGGAGCTCGTTCGCTGGCGCGAGCACACCGCCGAGCGCCAGGACCGCCCCGTGCAGAGCGTGCTCGGCGACGCGACGCTGGTGGAGATCGCCCGCCGCCGGCCGTCCTCGCGCGCAGAGCTGGAGCGGATCCGCGGCGTCGGCCAGAGCGCCGGTGGACGCAGGGGCGAGGAGCTGCTGGAGGCGATCCGCACGGGGCGCGAGCGCCCCCCGGAGCAGCCACCCCGGCGAACTCGCCCGCCGGCGCCCAGACCCGAGGACGCGCCGCTGGTGGCGCTGGGCGAGGCGCTGCTGCGCACCCGCGCCCGTGAGGCAGGACTCGCCTACGAGCTGCTGGCCGCGCGTGCCGACCTGCAGGCGATCGTGGCCGCTGTGCGCGCGAGCGGCGCGGAGGCGGACGTGCGAACGCTGCGCGGATGGCGGCGCGAGCTCGTCGGAGCGGAGCTGCTCGAACTGCTCGACGGCCGCATCTCGATGTCGGTCGGGGGAGCCCTCGGCGGGCGCTCGATCCGGGTCGAGCGGCTGTGAGCTAGCTTTCGATGCGGTTGTAGACTTCGAACAGCGGCAGGTACATCGAGATCACGATGAAGCCGACCATCGCGCCGATCACGATGATCAGGATCGGCTCGAGGATCGACATCAGCGATTTCACCGCCGCTTCCACCTGTTCCTCGTAGAATTCCGCGATCCGGTCGAGCATCTCGTCCAGCGCGCCCGTTTCCTCACCGACGCCGACCATGTGCGTCACCATCGAGGGGAAGATCGGCTCCTGAGCGAGCGGCGCGGCAATCGTGCCACCGCGCTTGACAGAGGCGATCACGCTGTCCATCGCTTCCTGCACGACGACGTTGCCACCGGTGCGTCCGGTGATCTCCAGCGCCTGCAGCAGCGGCACGCCGGCGTGGGTGAGCGAGGCCAGCGTCCGCGACCAACGCGCCACAGAGACCTCCTGGACGATCGTGCCGATCTTCATCGGTACGTGCAGGCGGAAGCGGTCCCACTGACGACGCCCCCGGGCGGTCTTCTTCCACTTGATGAACGACACGATCACCACTGCGGCGCCGCCGAAGATCAGCCACCAGTATCCGGTGACGGCCTTTGACATCAGGACCGAGACCTGCGTCAACTTGGGCAGTTCGCCGCCGAATTCCTTGAACACGCCCTCGAACACCGGCACCAGGAACGCCACCAGAGCCATCATCACCCCGACGGCGAACGTCGCCACGAGCGCCGGATAGATCATCGCCGATTTCACCTGACGGCGAAGGGCAGCGTCTTTCTGGAGCTGATCGGCCACCCTCACGAGCGCGTCCTCGAGCACACCGCCCGTCTCCCCCGCCTGCGTCATCGCGATGAACAGCGGGCTGAAGACCTTCGGATGGCGCGCCATCGCGTCGCTCAGCGAGAGCCCGGCCTCGACGTCCTTGCGGACCGCGACGATCGTTTCCTTCAGATAGTCGCTCTCGGTCTGCTCCTCGAGCACATAGAGCGCGCGCAGGATGCTCATCCCCGAGGAGATCATCGTCGAGAGCTGACGGGCGAAGACGGCGAGCTCGGTCGCCTTGACGCTCTTGGTGAGCGCGATGTTGATGTTCTTCGACGAGTGCTTGTCGGCGATGTCAAGGACGATCAGCCCGCGCTGCTTGAGCTGATCGGACACCGCCTGCTTGGAGTCGGCCTCGACCTCGCCGCGGGCCTTGGCGCCGGCCAGGTCGATCGCCTTGAAGACGTAGGTGCTCATCCTCTGACCTAGGCTGCCGCCAGCGTGCTCGCGCCGAGCAGGCGCCTGAGCTCATCGGGCGTGGAGGAGCGCGCTTCGGCGAGTTTCTGGCTGATCTTGCCCTGGCGCACGAGCGTGACCAGGGCAGTGTCCATCGTCTGCATGCCCACCGATGAGCCGGTCTGCATGACAGAGTAGATCTGATGCGTCTTGCCCTCTCGGATCAGATTGCGCACGGCCGGCGTCGGCACGAGGACCTCGGAGGCGACGACCCGGCCGGAGCCGTCGGCGTTGGGTAGCAGCTGCTGGGTCATGATCCCCTGCAGCGCCACCGACAGCTGCACCCGCACCTGCCCCTGCTGGTGAGAGGGAAAGACGTCGATCACGCGGTCGATCGTCTGCGCGGCGTCTTGGGTGTGCAGCGTCGCGAAGACGAGGTGCCCGGTCTCGGCGGCGGTCAGGGCGGTGGAGATCGTCTCCAGGTCGCGCATCTCTCCGACGAGGATCACGTCGGGGTCCTGACGCAGGGCGGCGGTCAGCGCCATCGAGAAGCTCTGTGCGTCTGAGCCCAGCTCACGCTGGTTGACGATGCACTTCTTGTGCCCGTGCAGGAACTCGATCGGGTCCTCGATCGTCATGATGTGCTCCTCGCGGGTGGAGTTGATCTCGTCGATCATGGCCGCCAGCGAGGTCGACTTGCCCGAGCCGGTCGGACCGGTCACGAGCACGAACCCGCGCGGCTTGCGCGTGAACTCGTGGACCGCCGGCGGCAGTCCCAGCTCGTCGATCGAGCTGAGGTTGAACGGAATCAGGCGGAAGGCCGCGCCGATCGCACCGCGCTGGTAGTAGGCGTTGACGCGGAAGCGGGCGTGGCCGGGGATCGAGTAGGCGAAGTCCAGTTGCCAGTCGGTCTCGAGACGCTGGCGCTGGTCCCCGGTGAGAATCGAGTAGACGATCTCGCGGGTGTCCGTCGGCGAGAGCTTGGGGTACTCCTCCAGCGGCGTCAGGCGCCCCCGCACCCGGACGGTCGGGTTTGCGCCCGAGCTGAGGTGCAGATCGGATGCCTTGCGGTGTACGACCTCCATCAGCAGGTCTGCGAAATCGATATCCATGGCCCGCCCATCGGCCGCGCGGCGCCGCCCGGCGCGCCCGTGCCGCCGCGTTTGGACGAAAGTACGAGTCAGTTGGTGCCGATGACGCGGGCGATCTCGGCCATCGAGGTACGTCCCTGGCGGACCTTCTGCAGCCCGTCGTCGCGCAGGCGGCTCATCCCCTGCCCGACGGCCACGTCACGGATCGCCTCGGCGGGACTGCGTTCGAGCGCCAGCGACTGGATCTCGGGGGACATCTTCATGACCTCGTACAAGCCCACGCGCCCCCGGTAGCCGCTGCCGCCGCAGCGCCGGCAGCCGACGGGCTCATAGGCCTCGAGCTCCATGCGCGCCCGGTAGCCGTTCTGCTCCAGCGCCTTCGCGGGGATGATCGTGCGCCGCTTGCAGTTGGGACAGAGCATCCGCGCCAGGCGCTGGGCGACGATGCAGTCCAGCGCCGAGGCGACGAGGAAGGGCTCGACGCCCATCTCGATCAGCCGGGTGATCGCCGAGGGGGCGTCGTTGGTGTGCAGCGTGGATAGCACCAGGTGGCCGGTCAGCGCCGACTCGACTGCGATCTGGGCGGTCTCGCGGTCGCGGATCTCGCCGACCATGATGATGTCGGGGTCCGCGCGCATCATCGCGCGCAGCCCGCCGGCGAACGTCAGGCCGGCGCGCGGGTTGACCTGCACCTGGGTCACGCCGTCGACCTGGCGCTCGACCGGGTCCTCGATCGTGATGATGTTCTTCTCTGGAGAGT
>JBOGXX010000101.1:0-1971 GCA_050696475.1 Solirubrobacteraceae bacterium
CGTTCGCGCCGTGCAAGCGCCCGTCGCGCTCCGCGAGCTGCGCGCGCATGTCCGCCACGTCCAGACGCGAGATCTCCCCCACGTCCGCGAAGACCGTGGTGGCTCGCTCGGGCTCGTCGGTGTGCAGGTGCACCTTCAGCGTCGCCTGGTCGCCCACCACCAGCACCGAGTCGCCAAGCTGTTCCAGCGCGGCGAGGAAGCGCGTGGGGCTGAGATCGCTGCCGGTGACGGCGAAGTTCGTGCAGAAGCGGTAGGTCAGCGAGCTGTGCTCAGGGTGGGTGATCCGCGCGGGGGCGTGGTGATCGAGCTCCGGCGGCGCTTCTCCGCGCAGCGCCGCGACGACGCCGGCGAAGATGATCGTCAGCCCATAGCCGCCTGCATCGACGACGCCCGCCGCGCGCAACGCGGCGAGTAGCTCCGGCCCGCGCTTGACGGAGTCCTGGCCCGCCTCGACCGCACGTTCGAGCGCCGCCGCGATCGCCTTGTCCTGCTCGGGCGGCTCGGTCGCGGGCCCGAAGCGCGGGCTCTCCGGTCCGTGCGCGAGGTCCGCAACGATCTGGTGGGCCATCTCCCGGGCGACCGTCAGGATCGTGCCCTCGGCCGGGTTGCGGACCGAGGAGTACGCGCGATCGGCGGCGTTGGCCAGCGCCGCTCCGATCAGAGTCGCGTCGATCAGCTGCCCCGGGCGGCTGACCAGCTCCTCGGCGGCTCCACGGATCAGCTGCGAGAGGATCACCCCCGAGTTTCCGCGCGCCCCCAGGAGCGCGGCGCGCGCCACCGACTGGACGATCTCCTCGCGTCCGATCTCGTCGATCGTGCGATGCTCGTCGGAGCCCTGGAGGCGATCGAGCTCCTCCACCACCGCACGCAGCGTAAGCGCCATGTTGTCGCCCGTGTCACCGTCGGCGACGGGAAACACGTTGAGGTCGTTGACCTCCTGACGGCGCGATTCCAGATGTGCGAGCGCCCCCGCGACGGCGGCGCGGAAACGCACCAGATTCGTGTCGGTCACGGCGACAGGTCTATCACCTCGGCGCGGCGGCTTGCCAGGCCGAGGACGCTCGGCCCTACAGGGCCTTGGTGACCTTGCCGGCTTTGAGGCAGCGGGTGCAGACGTACACGCGCCTGGGCGCCTTGCCGACGAGGATCCTCACCTTTTGCAGGTTCGGGTCGAAGCGGCGCTTGGTGGCGACCATCGAGTGGCTGCGGCTCTGACCGAACGCAGGCCCCTTCCCGCAGCTGTGACATACCTTTGCCATCCGCGGCAGTCTAGCCGCTGTGGAGCTGCGCCCGCAGCGCCGCCATCCGCATGACCGCCTCGGCCGCGTGGCGCCCCTGGTCGCGCTTGTCCCCGCCGGCGCGTGCGAGCGCCTGCTCCATGGTCTCGCAGGTGAGCACGCCAAACGCGCACGGCACGCCGGTCTCCAGCTGCACGCTCATCACGCCGCGGGCGGTCTCCGCGCACACGTAGTCGTAGTGGTCGGTCTCACCGCGGATCACGGCGCCGACGCACGCCACACCGGCGAAACGCCCTGAGCGGGCCGCATAGCGGGCCGCCAGCGGCAGCTCGAACGCCCCGGGCACCTCGAAGAGCTCCACGCACGCATGGCCCTCGCCGGCGAAGGCGGCGCGCGCGCCCGCGACGAGCCGCTCGGCGAGGTCCTCGTAGAAGCGCGCGACGGCGATCGCGAAGGCGCCGGGGCTCGCGGTCGTCACTTGCCGCGCGGGTGGGTGGGGTTCCGGTCGCGCTCGCCGTGCAGCAGCTCCTCGTCGAGGTTCAGGCCCTGGTGGTGCAGCGTATGGCCCATCCGCTCGGCCTTGGTGCGCAGGTAGGCCTCGTTGTGCTCGTTGGGAGCGTGCTCGATCGGTATCTGTGCGCTGACAGACAGCCCGTAGCCCTCAAGCCCCTTGATCTTCTTGGGATTGTTGGTGAGGATCCGAATCGAGGAGAGCCCGAGATCGACCAGGATC
>JBOGXX010000102.1:0-17813 GCA_050696475.1 Solirubrobacteraceae bacterium
ACCCAGATGTCCCCGTCGGGGGCGACGGCGATGCCTTCAGCGTATCCGACTTCGCTTTCGCCGCTGCCTTCGGCCCCGACGGTGCGGATGTAGGCGCCTTCGCTCGTGAACTCCTCGATCCTGCGGTTGTCCGTGTCGAGGACCCACACGTCGCCGTGATCGTCGATCGCGACGCCGAGCGGGTATTCCAGCTCGCCTGGGGCGTTGCCGGGCGAGCCGAAACCCTTCATGTACTGTCCGGCGGGACTGAACTCCTCGACACGGTCGCTTTCCGCGTTCACCACCCAGATGTTGCCTTCGGCGTCGACAGCGACCGCGACGGGCGTGTGCAGTTGACCTTCCCCGGATGCTCCGAATTCGGATTCGAGCGCCAGGCCAGGCGCGTGTGCCGTGCCGGGCGCGATCGCGCCGGTGGGCGCCGAGGTGCTCGAAGCCGGCCCTTCGGCGTCGTAGGCGGTGACCCTCACGCGGATGCTGTTGTCGACGTCTTCGCTCTGAAGCACGTACGTCGCACCGGTCGCTTCCGGAATTTCCTGGCAGTTTCCGGCTACGCAGCGCAGCCAGTGGTATTCGTAGTCGATTTCTGCGGCTCCGCTCCATTCGCCGGTGCTCGCGCTCAGCGTCCAGCCTTCGCGTTGCACGCCGGTGATCTGCGGTGGGGCCGTGTTGACCGGGCCGCTGGAGCTGACGGCGGGCGTCCGGGCTGAGGTCACGCTCGCTTTGCCCGCCGCGTTGCTCGCGGTGAGCGTGACCTGCATCGTGTTGCCGGCCTGGGCGGAGGTAAGGGTGTAGGTTTCGCCGCTACCTTCCGGTGCGTCGAAGCACACTTCCATGCTGTTGCATTCTTCCCAGACGTAGGTGTAGGTGAGCGGCGGCGTGCCTTCCCAAACACCGGTGCTCGCGGTGAGGGTCTGGCCGACCCCCGCTTCCCCGGTGATCACGGGCGCTTCGGTGTTGCGTGGCGGCGCCGCAGCCACCGCTACGGTCGGCTGCGAGACGGCGCTGGTTTCTCCGCCCGCGTTTTCGGCGGTCACCTTGACCTGGACGGTGTCGCCGACTGCTTCGTGCCCGAGTTCGTAGCTTTCCCCGCCGGCTTCGGTTTTGCAGTTCGTGGGTGTTATGCAGAGCTGCCACTGGTAGCTGTAGCTGATCGGCAGCGTGCCTTCCCAGGTGCCCGTGCTCGCAGTGAGGGTCTGCCCGTCGCGGGCTTCGCCGGAGATCAGGGGCGGTTCGGTGTTGCGCGGAGGCGTGGGCCGTGGCCTGACTTCGCCTGTCGGCTGGGAGGTCGCGCTGGCTGTGCCGACCTTGTTCTTCGCCTCGAGGCGCACCTCGATCTGCGCGCCGACGTCTTCGCTCGTCAAGGTGTAGCTCGTCGCGTCGGGCCCCGACGCTCCCGGGATTTCAGGGCACAATTCTTGCTTGCAGCGAAGCCACGTGTAGCTTTCGTATTCGATCGTCTTGCTGCCGGCCCACGTGCCGGGGGTGGCTTCGAGCTTCTCGCCTTCAACAGCTTCGCCTTGGAGCGTGGGAGACGTGACGTTCACGGGCGGGCCGGCCACGACCGCCGCCGTCGCCGCGCTGACCGCGCTCGAGCTCCCGAGGCTGTTCGTCGCGGTCACCGTCGCGCGCAGCGTTTTGCCGAGCTCACCTTCACCGACGCGGTAGCCCGGGCTATCGCCAGCTCCCTCTGCCACCGAGCATTTCTTTTTGCCTTTGCACGCTTCCCACACGTAAGCGAGCGTGCTGCGCGGCGGGAACGCCCACCAGCTCCCTTCGCTGACTCGCAGTTCCTCTCCCACCTTCGCCCCCGCGCCGTCCGTCGCTTCTCCGGAGATCACCGGCACCGCGCGGTTGTAGGGCTTGCCTTCCACCGGTGTCGATGGTGCCGAGGTCGCCTTCGCGTGACCAGCACCGTCCGTGGCGCTCACCGCGAGCTGCAACGTCGCTTCCACCTGGCCATGCGTCGGTGTATAGCTCGCCCCAGTCGCGCCTTCGATGCCCGTACACGTCCCGTTGCGGCAAGCCTGCCACTGCAACGCGAACGCGAAAGGTTCCAGCCCGCTCCACATCCCCGCCTGGCCCGTCACCGGCACCCCTTCGCGTAGCGTCCCTTCGATCTGTGGCGCTTCGACCGCTACCGGCGCGAGCGCCGCATAATGTTCGCTGACCACGGCTTCACCCAGCGCCTTCATGTAGAAAGCGAGATTGCTCAAGCTGCCGACGAACGACGCTTCGCCCGACAGCGAGCGACCCAAATACGATTCCGTGACCGTCCCGAGCGACGCCGGCGTGACCGACACTTTCTTCACCGTCACCGGCTTGCCCGCGTCCACCGACAGCGACAGCACATGCTTGGCGCCCGACCCAGACTCGCTCACCACCACATACGACCATACGCGCGCCGCCAGCGGCGCTTTCGCGCTCACCGACGCCGACCCCGACGGCGAGACGATCTTGAAGGAGAGATCCCCCGACGCCGACGCCGCTGGCGTCAACGCCATGTAGTCATCCGCCCCCGAGCCGAACTCGAACACCGGCTGCCCATCCGAACCCCCACCCCAATACACCCAGCCCTCGACCGTGAACACGCCCGCACCCGCCAACGGGTCAGCCGCAAGCAACGCAAACGCACCCGAGGAGAACGACCCCGCACCCGACCCCGAGAACGGGCCCTGCCCACCGAGCACCACGCCGCTGTTGCTCGCGGTGAAGGAGTGCGAGCCGACGACGTCTTCGATCGAACCCGCACCCGCAGCATCCGCGAACGGAAACCACGCGACCGGCCCCGCGGCCGACACAGCCGCGTCATAACTTTCCACCGCCGGGGAGCCGCCAGCCACCGCTGCCCCTACCGCCAGGCCGAGCAGAACAAGCAGCGCCACCGCGAGCCCAGCGGCCCGGCGCGGGCTACCCCGCAACCCGACGCCCAACCCCGATCGCCGTCGCACCAGTCCCGGCTCCTCGCTAACGCCAGCCGAGACACGCGCCCGGCCAACCAATAACCCAGCGCCGCCTCCCCCGCAGCACACCACACTCGACCCGTCCGACCCTAACGGAAGTCCTGCGGGGCTGTCAAGGGGAGCCCACAGGTTCTAACAGTCGCGGCCGTCGTGAACCTCAGCATCGTCGACTGGGTGCAACAGCCGATGGGAGCTCCAAAATGCTTCGAGGTCGATAAGCGTCGAGGTCGCACGTACTCGCCGTTTGCGTGAGCGACGGGCTCGGGGATCGCCGGCGCGGGGCGGCGTAACCGTCGGCTCGCCCGCGATGGAGGCACCGGGTGGCGGCACGCCGTGCGGCGTGACCCGGCAACGAGGTTGGCTCAGAACCCTATCCCGAGATCGACCCCGCGCTCAGCTTCTGTTCGCCGACCGAGGCGTAGTAGTGCTCCGTTAGGTTGGTGGTGCGCGTAGGTGGTGGTCGGGCGGCAGCTCTCTGCGGCAGATGGGGCATGTGCCTTGCCAGCAGGCCAGGAGCGCTTGTAGCTCCCGGATGAGCGCGAAGAGGGTCAGGCTGCCGCCCTGGCTGGAGGACGCCGGGTTCGCTCCAGGGTGAGGAACGCGTGCGCGATCGAGACCAAGGTGACGTGGTGGTGCCAGCCGCGGTAGGTGCGGCCCTCGAAGTGGTCAAGGCCGAGCGCGTCCTTGAGCTCGCGGTAGTCCTGCTCGATCCGCCAACGCAGCTTCGCGAGTTTCACCAGCGTCTTCAGTGGCGTGTCGGCGGGTAGGTTGGACAGCCAATACTTGGCCGGCTCCCGCTCGCCCGGGAGCCACTCGCATACAAGCCATCGCACGGGCAGCTCATCCGCGGTCTTGTGCGCCCTGCGGCGCAGCTGGATGTTCGCTGGCCTGACCCTCAACGCGATAAAGCGGGAGGTCATCTTCCCGCGCGTGCCCTCGCGCCAAGTGACAGTTACCGCGGCCTTCATGGGAGCGGCAAGCGCGAGCTCCCGCAGCGAGGAGGGATCCTGCCGGTAGCGGGCGCCAGGCGGACGACCGCAACCCTCATAGGCCGGATGCTCGCGCTGCACGTCTTCGCTATACGCCGATGTGTTGCCCTTGACGTCGAGCACATACTCGAGTTCGCGCTCCTCCAAGCCGCTGCGCAACTCGGTAATGCCACCGTAGGCGCCATCGCCAAGGACGACCGGGGGTTTTACCCCCCAAGAGATGAGCTCATCGATCATTTCCAGTGCTTGGCGCCACTTCTCGGTGTGATGCACATCCTCGGGCAGCCGTGTCTTCTCGCGCCGCTGCTCGTTGAACTCACTCTGCTCATCCCACTCCTCGGGGATGAACAGCCGCCAATCCAACGGGCAGGACGCCTCCTCGCTCGCCGCGTTGATCGACACCCCAATCTGACAGTTACCGACCTTCCCCAGCGCACCCGAATACTGACGTGCCACTCCGACCGACATCTTCCCGAACTTCGGGAACCCCGTGTCATCAATGATCCACGCCTCAGGCTCGATCTCAGCGCTCATCCGCACCGCCAACGCCCTACGCACCGGCTGCCAATCCCACGGCGACTGGCTCACGAACTGCTGCAAACACTGCTCATCCCCATCCTCCAACCGCGCCGCCATCGGCTCGATCGACTTACGCTTCCCATCCAACATCAACCCACGCAAATACACCCCGCCCCAGCGCCGCTGATCCTTCCGGCGCATCGACTCGAACACCTCCCCGGCGAACTCCTCCAACCGCTCCCGCACACGCGCAAGCTCCCCAGGCAAAAGACCAGCCACAGCCTGCATCTTGACCTCCCCAATCGACAGCAGCATCAACAAGGGATTCAAGACCCCGACCCGAACTCCTCTCACCTAACGGAGCACTAGTAGCTCTGTACGCTCGATTGTCTCCCTGGCTCGCTGCCAGTCGCGCTGCTGCTCGCGCTGTTCCGGTCGCGGGCCGAGCGCGTCGGTGCAGTCACTGATGTCGTATTGCAAGCGGTAGCGCGCGAGGCGCCGAACACCGGCCTCCCAGATCGCGCGTTGCCGTGGTCCGTCAGGACGCTCACCGAAGGTGCGTTGCACCCACGCGCCTGGGGCGTGCAGCTCACGCTCGGCGAGCTCGTTGCGGACCGCGGCGTGTTCTCGGGTGAGTTGCGTGATCGCGCACTGCAGTCCGTCGCGCTCGGCACGCATCTCGCCCGGATCGCCGAGCTCGCGTGCGAGACGGTCGCGCTGTGTGAGCACGATGTCGAGCTCGCGCTCGCTGGCGTCCAGCGCACTCGCCAGGTGGGTTCGCGCGCCGGCGTGGGGATCGCGCTCGCGTCCGAGCCCGCCTTGCGGCTCGGCCAGCGCCGCGAGACGCTCTGCGAGCTGCTCGCGCTGGGCGCTCAGGGTGAGCCCTCGCGCATCGAGATCCTCGATCCGCTGAAGCTGGCGCGTGGGGAGCGCCGCGAGCTGCACCTGCAGCCGCTCGACGCGCTCGCGCAGCTCACCCAGCCGCCCGGGGCCCGTCGGCGGCGACGGCGTGTTCGGCTCCGCCCGCGAGGCGGCCTGCTCCTGGTCAGGCTCGACCGTGTGCGCCCGAGCCCCGGCCAAGTCCGGGTCATCAGCGCGCCCTGGCGAGGGGAGCTGCTCGATCGCGAGATCCTCCTCGTCGCGCACACACATCCGCCGCCGCATGCGGACCAGGAGATCATCCCGTGCTGGCGGCGAGGGCTGATCGGCGGGCGCGAACTCGCCGCGCTCCCCAGGGCCCTGGTGGTCATAGAGAAGCAGGCGGGTCTGCCCTCGCGCACGCGACAGCGCGGTGTAGCTCCACCCAGCAGTCAGATCGCGGGGACACGCCACGACGATCGCCGCCTCGACCGTCGCGCCCTGCATCCCGTGGCCCGTCAACGCATACGCATACTCGACGTGCTCGGCGACATACGCGCCGGGCAACTCGCGCAACAGCCCACTGTCCGTGGCGATCAGGACACGGCCGGCGTCGAGGTCACGCACGGTACCATGCATCCCATTGTCGACATCGACCGTGCGGTCGTTACGCCGGCAGATCACACGCTCCCCCACGGCGAGCTGAACGCCACCGTAGGAGCGCTCCTCACCGAGCAGCCCGAGAGCCCTCCACAGCTCTCGAGCTGCGTCGTTAAGCGCTTCGCGTGTTTCGTTGTCCCTGGCGATCATCACGGCCTGGGCAGCACCAGCTCTCGCGACGGCCGCTCCCCACTCACTGAGCGCCCACTCGCACGCGCCCGCGGGATCGCTGAAAGTCTCGATCCGTCCAGCCCGATCGGCCCAATTCACGTAGCGCCCCGGTATGCGGTCGTGCAGGGCGCCGAGCGCACGTCGCTCCGCTGGGTCGCGCTGACGCATCACCTCCGTCAAGCGCAGCGCCCCGAGCTCACGGCCCACAGCGCGCAGCCAGCCGCCAGCCTGCACCGAGGCGAGCTGCCCCGCATCGCCGATCGCGATCACCTTCGCACACGCCCGCTCGGCCGCCTGCAACAGCCGCGCGGTGGGCCTCGTGGCGGCCATCCCCGCCTCGTCGAAGATCACGACACACCCCTCCAGCAGCTCGTCGCCGAGCTGCTCCAGATCCAGCAGCAGACGGTCCAAGGTGCGCGCCGCGACACCCGCCTGCTCGACGAGCTCGCGCGTAGCGCGACCCGTCGGCGCCACACCAATCACCCGATAGCCGGCACTCTCATAGACCCCGCGCAGCACACCCGCGATATAGGTCTTCCCCGTGCCGGCGAGCGCTTCGATCACGCTCACCCCATCACCCGCAGCGACCACCCCCGCGACGGCCGCCGCCTGCTCGACGGTCAGCGGACGCCCAGCCACAGCGATCGCCCGCTCGACGAGCCCGGCATCGACCACGCCGCTTCCCTCGCCGGCCCGGCCGACCGCGGCCGCGATCAACCGCCGCTCACACTCCACCAGCTCCGCGGTCGTCATCCCGCCACTGTCGGTCCGGATCACATCCCCACGCGCCGCGAACCGCCGCGCCTGGCCACGCACCTCGCTCACCAGGCCACCCTGCTGCGCGGCGCCCGCGAACTCCTGCAGCACCAGGCGCTCATCAAAGGTGTTACACCGCTCCGTCAGACCCCCGGCGCTCGCTAAGAAGTCACCGAGCGCACACTCTCCCGCGGCCCGTTCGGCGAGCCCGCTCACCACACGCTCGCGGCCCGCCCCAAGCAGCCCCGCGACCTCACCGAGACCGAGCCCGAGCTCACCCGCACAGGCCCGCACCTCCTCACGCCAGCTATGCGTCTCCACCCCATAGCGCTTGCGATCGCGCGTAGCGAGCGCCGCGCTCTGCGCCGCGGCCTTGCTCGCCAAGCCGATGCCACCCGCCAACGCCTCGCGCTGCATCTCACGACGACGCTTGGAGAAGTGCTCCAGCACCGGCCGCTCAACACCCGCGAGCTCAGCCGCGCCCTTCTGCACCGCGCCCCAGCGAAGACCCAGACGCTCGCTCACGAGCGCACGCAGGTGCGCCTGGTAGAGAAACCCCGCAGTCTTCGCAGCCCGATACAACACAGCGCCATGCAACGCCGTGAAACGACCATCCCGGCCACGCGCCAGATTCGCAGCGACGACGTGGGTGTGCAGCTGCGGGTCCAGCGCGCGGCTCATCCGGTGCCGGTACGTAGCCGCCACGAGACCCTCTCCCAACTCGACGCGCTCCCCTGCGTGCCCGCGACGCACCATCACCGCCGAGTCCTCGAGATACCCGAGCGCCGCCCTGACGGCCTCTTCGTGACAGGCGACCAGCTCACCCGAAATCTTTTCCGGCGCGAGCGCGAACAGAACACTCACCGACTTCGGCGCCGAGAACGTCAAATCAAACGCCGCCACCCTGGGATCCCGCGTCGAGGCCCGCAACCGCGCCCCAGCGTCTCGCGGATCCAGCCCCGCAATCAGCGCCCCGAACTGCTCCGCACGAACAGGCCCGGAGAGACCCAGCGCCTCGCCCCCCGCTCCGGCCCACTCCCCTGGCGCCTCGCCCCGCCCGGAGAAGTAGTCGTCCTGGCCCTCGGCGACCTGCCGCTCGTAGTAGCGGTGCTGACCCAACGCGATCTTGCCGATCGAGAGCATCTCCGGACCAAAGTAGCAAAATGAGCATCCTTTAGGTGCAACTGTGTGCCGCGAAGCGGAGCGCAGCGACGTTGAGCGGCAGGGAGCCTTTGCGGGGAGCCTGGAAGGCGAGCCGGTGCTGGGATGCTGGAGCGAGGTAGGCACGTGGTGGAGATGCGGCGTGAGCCGGATGGGCTCGGATGGAGCTGGGGGTCTAGCGGCGGCGGCGTGGCGCGATGACGGCGGCGGGGAGTTCGACGTGCGTGACTGGGTTGTGCTTGCCGAGCAGGCGCGCGAACAGCCTCGCCGAGAGTGCCGAAGGCCAGCGCCCGCGACGCCTGGCGTACCAGATCGTTCCGCCTCCCCACGCGAGCGCACCGAGCGCCAGGAACGCAGCGCAGTAGCCGTAGCCTCCCTCGCTGCCGCACGCCCACGCCACCCACCACGAGCACCAGCCGGTGACCCGGGCTAGCGTCGGCCCAAACCGCCAGCCGACCCACGCGACCACCGCGAGGAAGCCGAGGACACCGATCACGCCGGCGAGGGGGCCGGGGGATGCGACCGGGACGGTGAGGCGAAGCAGCATGTTCTCCGTGTACCGGGAGCTTGGGACGCATCTCTCGGCCGACAGTTGGGCCTCGGCACTCGTCAGCCGTCAACGGCGGGTCGGTCGTTCCTGCGATCGATCTGGACATCGGCCGGCTTGCGGCCGCTGCCTAGGGTTGGCCTCGCCGTGGCGGCCATAAACTCGGCCGTCATGGCGACTGACGCGGGCGACCGCCGCAAGGAACGCGTCGAAACCTATCGGGCAGAGGCGATAGCGCTTTTCACCGCCAACCAGGAAGCACGTGGCTCTGCGGGAAGAATTGGGCTTCTGATCCTGACCGTGATCGGCGTCGCCGTGGCGACAGGCATCAACGCGCACAGCGACCTCGTGGCGATGGCGCTGCTCCCGCTCACGCTGATGCTGCTCTCGTACATGTTCCAGCTGTACACGGATGTTGCGGTGACCGGGGCGGCGCGGTCGGTGCTGGAGCAGCTGCTGAGGACCGAGCTGGGTGGGCCGGCCCTGATCTACGAGTTCGCGGTCTCGCCCCTCAGAACGAACAAGCCGTTCAACGTGAGCACGAGGGCACTGAACGTGGCGACCGGACTCGTCGTGTTCGCGGTGGCGGGCGCGGGGCTGTACGTGGCTCTTGAAGGCCAGGTGTGGTATGTCGAGCTCGCCTTCGCGGTGGGCACCGCAGTGAGCGCGGTCTCGGCGGTGCTCTCGTACTGCGACATGCTGCGCGCCGGCTCAGAGGCGCGAAAGGGCATTGAGCAGCGGCTGAGGGACGCCGGTGCTCCCCTCCCGCCGACTGACAAGCATGGCGGGCAAGCCTAGACGGCGAGCGCGTCAGCAGCCCGCGTCGCGGCGGGGGGCCTTTTGCTGTTTGGCCTCTATGGCAGGAGGCACGAATGAAGGTGTGGGTGTGTGCGTGGACAGCCACACTGGAGGCATGGGCGCTGACATCACGTAGCGTGCTGGAGCCTTCTGATGTCAAGGGCTCGCGGATGCCTGTGCGTGGTTCGGGGGTGTTCTTGGCTTGGCCCGTCGGCGCTGTGGCGCGAACGGCCCGGTGAGCGTGTATTGGCGTTCTTCGGTGGCTCCTGTCGGTGATCGCAGGGTTGCCTTCCATGCGACGCGCATCGTCAGCAGCTCGTGCTCGCGTAGCTGCTCGACGCCGCGTCGGATCGTGTCGCGCGAGATGCCATACCACTCCCCTCCGCGTGCGTGCGGGAGGCTGAACGACTGGCGCAGTGAGAGTGCGATCAGCAGGACGGCCTTGGCCGGGAGCTCGAGGCGTTCGTTCCAGCCTTCGAGCCAGAACGCGTACGGAAGCTTGAAGTAGTCGGGTTTGACAGTCTTGTCGCCACTGTGAGTGTACGGGGTGCCTGACCCCGTGTCGTCGAGAAGCCATATGCGCCGGAGGCGGCCGTCGCGGCTTGTTCGTATGAGCTGGTGGTGCTCGAGCCAGGTCCAGGAGTCTGAGAGCGAGACCCGGGAGCCTGCGCTGTCCGGGAGCCCGAGGGCTGTGGCCCAGGTTCGTGCGGGCATCGCGACGTCGTAGGGGTCGGTGCTCGCGAGCGCGTGGGCGAGCAGGTAGAGCTGCAGCGCACGGTGGCGGTGTGAGGTGACGAACCATGAGAGCGGGCCTGCTCCGCCCCCTCGCACGCGCTTCTGCAGGAAGCCGCGCGCGAGGGGGACGAAGTTGCGGCGGCCACCTCGCTCGGTGAGGAGGTTGATCGCGACGGGACTGCCGGTGTGCTCATCGGCCACGGCGCTTGCGCCTTGTCTTTCGGGAGCGTGCGAGAAGCTTGACCTTCCAGCGGCCGTCGGGGTCCTCTCGGCCTTCGGGACGGAAGCTCGCGCAGCCGCAGTGTTCAAGCAGGTGCTCGAGCAGCTGTTGCTTTTGGCTGCCGGATTCGGTGCGGCCTTGGCGCAGGTCGAGCGTGGTTGCGCCGAGCAGCAGGTCGACGACCTGCAGGGCGTCGGTCGAGCGCGAGTCGAGGCGGCAGACGGTGGCGACGGCCAAGCAGCCTCTCAGGTTGTTGATTGTGTTTGCGACGGCGCGCTCGAAATCAACTTCCGGCGATGTGCTTCTCCCGTCGGCGAGGATCGCGACGATCTCCTCCTCGTCGATGACCTCGCCAAGGACCCTTGTCGCGAGCTTCTCGTAGGCGAGCTCACCGGCGTGTGGGTGTCCTTTGAACTGGGCGGTAACGTCGCCGTTCTGGCGGTCGGCGATGTGGCAGCAGAAGCGTGCGTCGTCGGCTTCGAAGAAAAGGGCCATCGCTGCCTTTGCGAACTCGAGGCGGCGGACAGCGCCGAGCGAGGTCGCCTTGTCGAAGCCCGCCCAGTGGAGCTCCTCGCGGAAGTCGAACCGGTCGCGGAGCCTTTGGATGTCGCGCAGCAGGGGCGCTGCCTCGATCAGCTTGAGGACACCGATCCCGAAGTACTGGTCGCGGGGGTGGACGATGCCGGTCTCGTCGAGGAAGATCGTTGAGGTTGGGTGGGCGACGGGAAGCCGCGGCGGGATGGCTGGGAACGCGCTTGCAGACACGAAGCCGAGGATAGCGTAGTCTTCCAGCTAACAAACGGCATATAGCCAGCTACCTCTATATTAGTCCCTACGTTTTGTCCTAATAAGGATATGTATTCATTGGTGGAACTAGTAGGGTGGTGGCCAGCTGACTAAGCGTCTATAGTTCTGCGTGCGGTCTAGGACTTCGGCAATGCCCTGTCTTAGCCGTATGACGACCGGCTTGCAGCCCTGGGAAACCAGTAGAGCGCAGTCGGTCGTTCGCCTTTCGGACCTCCCGCCACCACCACAGCCGCCGCGCTAGTGGCGAAGCACGGATGTGAAGGGCTTGGCTGAAAACCGGGAAGGCCAGCGCCCCCAGCGACGGGCGTACCAGAGTGTCCCGGCCGCCCAGGCGAGCGTGCCGAGAAGCAGGAGCGTGGCGCAGTACCCGTAGCCACCCTGGCTACCGCACGCCCACGCGAGCAACCAGCAACACCAGCCCGTCAGGCGGGTAAGCGTCGGCCCAAAGCGCCATGCGATCCACGCGAACATGACCAGCGCGCCGCCAATCGTGATCGTCACAGCGGGGGCGGCGGCAGCGATGGTTGTGTTCACGCCTCTGGTCTACCACCCGCCCGCGACGAAAGTCTGGCTGCGACTCGTGCTACACGCTGCCGTATTCGACAACGGCGACGAGCAGGCCCTGTCGGACGCGCTCCGCCTCCGAGCGTCTCGCGGCGGGGCCATCGGACCGTGCCGACCGCCTGCAGAGCTAAGCTTTAGCGCGGCCTAGGGTGGGAGGGTGCGGTCGCATCACCATCGTGCCCGCTCCAGCCTTGACAGACCACCACGCCCATACCAATCGTCTCCCGCGCACAGCGGCACGCACTACGCGACTGTGCTCGTTTATGCTGCTGCCGGTGATCCAACATTCGGTCACAGCGGAGGGGCTCCATGAGCTCGGGCGAGAGGGCGTCATCCGGATCAGGAGATGGTTGGACTCGACAGCGCGTTTTGACATATCTCACACGGCCTACGATCTCGACCAGGCCGGGCATCCATTTACGCAGGTGCGCTTGGAGCAGCTAGACGGACGCTTTGAGCATTTCGACCTCGTGGGCGACATCCGAGACGAGACGGGCCACAAGGGTAACACGGTTTATGTCGAGTGCAAGAACTACAGTCACGCTGGCAACCAGGCAGCCTTGTACGACGATTATCTGGCGACGTGCTACAGCGCATTTGCCGCACGCCAGACGGCCGTCGGCCACGTTCCAAGTATCGAGTTCATGTGGGCGACCACCCATCCGTTTGCAGTCACGAACTTTGCCAAACTCACGGATTCTGAGACGGTCGCCGCGGCCTGCAAAGCAGCGCCGTATAACAAACGCCTTGGCAGTGAGACTTACGACGCAGGGCTTGGTGAGCTACTCGCGGAGCGGCTGTGGCTAGTCGTCGTCAATGATCGAATGCTCAACGAGATGATCATGGGCGACGCTCTCCGCGCCGCCGTGCTGGGGAAGATGATCGAACTGGGGGCGGCGTAGTGACTTTTGTCTCCGCCGTTGACGATGCGCTTCGGCTCTCCGAGCGCCGCACCCAGATTTCTGCCGTGCACGATGTAGTTCGTAACGGACTAAGAGCCGTCGCACCGACTGTGGCGATACGAACGACTGACTATTTTACCCACAGCTTCGTCCCGGATCTGATTCTTGAGTGGGGCCCCGACGATCGGAGACAGCATCGGCACGTGCATCTCCGCTTTCTCGTGAGTGACCCGCCCTTCCTGAGCGAGCTGAGCTACCTCGCAAGCACAGAACCCATGTTTATCGGGTTGCTCGATTCTGAGCCGATCGCTGATGTCGCGCAGGGCGCTAACGGCTCACCGGGCGTAGCAGAGACCCTTATAACCCAATCTCAGTCGATTGACGCACTTCAAGAAGGGAAGGCGCGTGACCAGCGAGCGGTGACGGCAACACGTGAGGTTGTCCGAGGAGGCCGTGGCGCGCTCGGGCCGGAGCGCGCTACAGAGGTCGTGGGCGCGTATCACGAGACCTTGACCGCGATCGAACTGCTAGACACAGGGCAGGACGCTGCCACTGAGCAAACTCAGACAGCGCTGGGAGTGCTTCGGAGCGTCTTGCGGCCACGGTTCTTCAACTCGATCGAGCGAGAGCTTCGATCGCGTTGGATTCGACAAGGCGGCGATCCTTTTCAGTTCCCTGGCGCGGCGGAGTGGGACCCACAGACACTGACGCACGAGGAACTCGGTGAGGTCCTCAATGCGTTGCTTGACTGTGGCCGCGACGTGGACGCGGATGTGTGGACCCGCAATGCTTGGTTTCTTTCAGCGCAAGAGCTGGCCGAGGCGCTCGGCTCCGATCGAAGAGGCGGAGCCCTCAACCGTCTTGCAGCCGCCATGCTTCCAAGCTGGACGGCTCAGTGGGTTTGGGCCGAAACGCTTGAGCTACCCCTGCAGCCCACGTTCGACTGGATGATAAAGGAACGGACACTGGCAATTGAGATTGGTGACATGCGCGCCTCGTTCCGTGATGACGGGCGACGGTTCAAGGATAAGGCGGCCATTGACGAGCCGCTACCGTCGATCTCGGACATCAGCGAGATGCTGAGTGATCCCAATGTCCAGGCGGCTAGCTTTCGAAGCCCGACGGAGGACATTGCCTATTCTTATCACGCGACCGGAGAGCAAGTTCTCTACGATCGCCTCGTCGAAGTGTTTGAGACCTCGCAGCGGGAGGCTCTTCGTGTGAGCGAGATCCACACGCTCGTTCCGAGTCGCGATGATGTAGCGGAGATCGACCTCGCCCGACGCATAATCGACCTCGACAAGACACCCACCCCGATTTCAATCCTTATACGTCTCGCCCTAACGTATTTTCATCACGCCGACTACCGTTCCGCTGATATCGATCATTTCCTGCGTACGGGCGAGCCGCCAGAGCCGCCCGTTGCCGACGACGGCGAGACTTCAACGCCCAGCAGTGTCGGTTAGCAGGTCACACCCGCGATAATAGGGGAGCCGTCATTGGGGCCCACGCCGACTCGGGGCCTGCTCTCGTCATCGGAGGCTGGGCTACAGGTGAGAGCCGGGTGCCTACACGCGTCGCCCCGGGGGAGCCCGGATGCTCGGGCTGCTACCGCAAGAGGCATAGGCATCACGACCGATAGTAATCCGCATGTTGTGCACAATACTGCCGGACGGTGTCGACCCACCGCTCATACCAGTACCACATGACGGCGACGGCGACGTGCGACGGGTCGTCTTCGTCGATGTGATGAGCATTATGGGCACGAATGCGCTCTGATGTGCGGTGCCGGGGGCAGGGACGCCTTTCTGCCTTTCGTGCTCAATGCTGATCTTCGCGCTCGCCTACTCAATCCGACCGGCGCTGCGCCCACAACAGTTCCAAGGCTGACTTAGTCCACTGATCGTAGGGCGCGCAGTCCCAACCCTGGTAAGAGATCACCCTGCCGAGCGCCGCAAAGAATGCATCCACCGCTAGAGCGGCGAGTTGCTGGTGATCCTCGGGTGTGACCGCCAGGCGAAACGCTACTTTGCCGTCCTCGACCGTCCTCGCCATCGTTTCGACCTGCGAATACACCATCGGGTGAGCCAGGTTCGACATGCGGTCGTAAAGGCCACGGGGGTCGAGCGCGCTGTTGCCCGGCAACTGATCGAGGAGAGCCGCCACGCAGTCTTCGAGCCCCGGAATTCGCTGGCCACGGATGCGGTGCTCGCCCTTGTCATCAACTACGGGTTCGCCGAAAAGTGTCTCGGCTTCCTTTCTAATATGGGCAAGAAGCCGGCCGTTTCCGCGGTGCTGCTTAGAGCCCTTCCCCGAGAAGCGACCGCTCGTCTTCTTTCGCTCGACGGTACACATCAGGAGGTCGAGATATGTGCGCGCTGCCCTGTCCTCGGGCTGCTGGTCATAGTCGAGTAGCCACACGACGCGCGCGCTGTGCTCGAGCACGCAGCGGACGAGCGCCGGCGGTGCCACCAGGACCTCTTCCTTGTCGTAGAGCGCACCGAGGCCACGCATGTATTCTCCCGCCGCGGACAGGTAGCAGTAGCTGTGAACCTCGACGAGTTGGTGCACGGTTGGTGGGAAGGGCGGATCACAGCGTTCCATGTGCTGTTGGTCGAGATGGGCCGGGGCGCCCTCAACCCGGCCGCCTTCAGCCTCGTGCGCATCGAGAGAGGCACTGTGGGCCTTGGCGCAGCAGTAGAAAGCGAGCGAGAGCAGCTGCAACCGCTCCCTCATCGCCTCGTCGTAGAGCTCGACTGTCGGCTCGGGAGCTCCCATATGCCGGCTCACGATAGCTCAGCTCAATCGCCCGCTATCCAGCTGCGCAGGGCGCGCTTCTCATGCCCTGTGGGGCGCTGCGACCTTGACAGCTATGCGAACAGACGTTCGTGTTCGTTGTCGCGCACCCCTCCGCCCCACACGTCGCGATGGCAATCGGCTCGCTGAGCGACGTCGCCGCCGTCTTGGCCGCCAACCCCGATGTCCCGCTCGAGACCTACGTCAGCGCCGAAAGCCACAGCCGGCCACTGACCCAAGCCGAGCGGCAGGAGCTCGATGCGCTCGTCGAGCAGGCGGGCTCATCGCGGCGTCTGGCAAGCCCGTAACGCGAGCGGGTCCGCGCCTACACTGGATCGCATGGACATGATCGGCAGCGAGAATCTCGATGTGGCATGCGACTGCGGTTGCAGCATCACGCGCACGATCGCGCAGTGGCGACGAAGTCCCGCGAAGTGTCCCCGGTGCAATGCGACGATCAAGGTCGATACGAGCGAGCTCGACAAGAGCGTGCGCAATCTAGCCCTGAGCGTGCATTAACGATCCGCGCCTCCGGCTGGCGGAGGCGCGGAAACGTCCGGTGGTTCGGGGATTCTTGGGGTGTCGAAGTCCTGAAACCCTGAGCCTGGGAGGTTCACCTTGAAGGTGATGCGTGATGGACGCTCGGTAACCGTAGAAGTCACGGCGGACGGAGCGGGTCTGGTGTCGCATGCGGGAAGCGCGCTGCTGGCGCAAGTAGCGGACAAGCTCGGGCTTACGCGAGCGCTGTCGTTGCGGCTGGCGGGCCTGAAGCAGCGTCGGCGTGGCCACGATCCGGGGCGGGTGATGCGGGATCTGGCGGTGATGCTGGCCGACGGCGGGGAGTGCGTATCCGACTTGGCCGTGGTGCGCGACCAGGAGGCCCTGTTCGGGCCGGTGGCCTCGGACTCCACCGCCTTCCGGGTCATCGACCGCATCGCATCCGCGCCGGGGCTGTTGGAGGAGCTGCGGGCCGCCCACGCGCGCGCACGCGAACGTTTCTGGAAGCTGCATGGCGCGCCCGGCCGGCTGACGATCGACGTGGACGCGACGCTGATCACCGCGCACTCGGAGAAGGAGAACGCGGCCGGGAACTACAAGGGCGGCTACGGCTTTCACCCGCTGGCAGCCTACGCGGATGAGACCCGCGAGGCGCTCGGCGCGATCCTGCGGCCCGGCAACGCCGGCGCGAATACCGCCGTTGACCACAAGCAGGTGCTGGACCTGGCGCTCGAGCAGATCCCGGACGAGCACATCGAGGGCCTCGAGATCCTGGTGCGCTGCGATTCCGCTGGCGCCACGCACGAGCTGGCCGAGCACTGCCGCGAGCACACCATGCGCTTCTCGGTGGGCTACGAGCTGACCGAGCCGGTCCGGCAAGCGATCCTCCAGATCCCCGAGGATGCCTGGGTCGCGGCGCTTGAGAAGGACGGCGGTGAGCGTGAGAACGGGCAGGTCGCAGAGATCACCAGCCGCGTGAACCTGTCGGGCTGGCCTGAGGGATCGCGGCTGATCGTGCGGCGCGAGCGTCCGCACCCCGGCGCGCAGCTGTCGTTCACCGACCGCGACGGCTACCGCTTCCAGGCGATCCTCACCGACCAGCCCGATGAGAACATTGCGCTCATCGAGTGCCGCCACCGCCAGCACGCGCACGTCGAGGATCGCATCCGCGACGACAAGGACACCGGCTTGGCAAAGCTGCCGTTCAAAGAGTTTCAGCTCAACGAGGTGTGGCTCCAGGTCGTGATGCTCGCGCACGACCTGATCGTCTGGACCCAGACGCTACTGCTCGACGGTGAGCTCGCGAAGGCCGAGCCGAAGCGGCTGCGCTACCGGCTGCTGCACGTCGCCGGCCGGCTCGCATTCTCCGCACGCGCCGGCAAGCTGCACCTGCAGAGCGGCTGGCCGTGGGTCAGCGAGCTCGCCGCCGCGTTCACGAAACTCAAAACGCTCTCGCCGATCACCGCCTGACGTCCCCAGACGGCGCGTCGAACCCAGCCGACCCCCGCGGCCCACAGGCCCCGAGAACCCCTGTCCGCAAGCCACCCCAGAACAGCCAGCCGGCGCCCTGCGCCGACACCAGCGTGCCCCTCACCCGCCCCACGCCGGCTCGCAACCTCGCAGTCACACCCACGCCAGCCCCACTAACGAAAACCACACCCCTACTGCACGTTCCGGGCTCATATGGAGGGGCGTCTGTCAAGGGGTAGCGTTGCTCGGCCGGCGTGCGGCTGGGGGTCGGCATGAAGGGGTGCTGGGCGGTTCCCGGGGCGCCACGAGCTGAGTGCCGGCTTGGTCGACCAGGTCGTGGTCAGGCTCATATGCGAGGGCTGGTTACCTCAAGACCCTTGTTCGTCGCCGGGCTCGCAATCT
>JBOGXX010000103.1:0-2397 GCA_050696475.1 Solirubrobacteraceae bacterium
GCGCCTGGGCGAGCGAGCGCAGGAAGGTGCGTGTGCTCTCGGCCCGCCCCCACAGCCCCGAGGGCATGACGTCTAGCCTCGCCGCGTCAAGCGGCGGATTGGCTGCCGACAGCAGCGCCGCGCCGGCCATGTCGAACCACAGCGCCGGCATGAGATGGCTGATCAGAACGCCGGGGATGAACAGCAGCACCGCGCCCAGGTAGCAGACGGAGGGCGCAACCACGCGCACCTCGAGGAAGCCGCGGCGCAGCGCCATGTCGGTGATCCGCCCGCTGAGAAGCGTCCCCAGCAGGGCGCCGAGGACGAGCATCACGAGCGTCAGCTCGGCCGTCGCCTGGCTGACGTGGTAGTGACCGCGCACGAACAGGACGCCGAACGTCTGCAGCCCGGCGAAGAAGAAGTACCCGAGCGAGGAGCCGATGATCAGCAGTACGTTGGTGGGGATCGAGAGGATGTAGCGGACGGCGGCCACGAGGCTCATCTCGCGCGGGTCCTGGTCGAGCACGAGCCTCGGGTCGGCGCGCGTGCCCCGCTGGCGCGCCGCTTCCCGGGTCAGCTCCTCCTCCGCGCGCTCGCCGGCGGCGCCGTCGCTGTCGCTTGCCTGTGCCCGCGAGGCCGCGGCCGCGAGCGCCTCCGGGAGGTCGAGCGCGCCCGGCTCCAGCCTGCTCTGGCCTCCGCGCAGCGGCTCGGGGATCGTGCGCCACAGCGTGCGCGCGAGGAACAGGCCGGGAATCGCCAGCAGGATGAACGCCACCCGCCAGGAGATCGCGCTCGCCACCGTGCCGCTCACGATGAAGCCGGCAGCCGTGCCGGCGACCTCGCCCCCGAGGATGTAGGCATAGATGCGTCCGCGCTCGCGGCCGGGAAAGTAGTCGCCGGTCAGCGACGCGATCGCCGGTCCGGCGGTGGCGTTGACGGCACCCAGCGCCAGCCGGGTGAGCAGCAGCGTGTCGTAGCTCCCGGCGAAGCCGCTGGCAGCCGAGGCGACGCTCCACAGGACGACGCTCGCGGCGAGCAGCGGCACGCGTCGGGTGCGGTCGACGAGCAGGCCGACGGGAATCACGAACGCGGCGCCGACGAGCAGCGAGACCGAGCTGAGCAGGCCGATCTCGGTGTTGCCGATGTGCAGCGAGTGCTCCAGCTGCGGCGCCACCGCGCCGACCGTCGCCCCATCGGCGCTGCTCAGCGCGAGCACCGCCCCGAACGCTGCGATCACCCGCGCGCGGGCCGGACCCCCCACCTGTTTGACGGCGTGCCCGCGCAGCAGCCGAGCACCGCGGCCCAGCAAGTTCGCCACGGCCGACAGCCCGCGCCTGCCGTTGCCCGCGCCCCTCATGCCAGCTTCGCCACCGGGCTCAAGCACACGATTACAACACCTCCGAGCGCGGTGGCTGTAGAGTCGAGCGCGTGACGCTCGTCGTGCTCACCGGAGCCACACGCTGGATCGGGCGCGCGGCGGCGCTCGAGCTCGCGCGCGAGGGGGTCGAGCTAGCTCTCGTGGGACGCGAGCCCGAGCGTGTGCGGGCCGTCGCGCAGGAGGCCGAAGCGCTCAGCGGCAGCGCCGCCGTACACCAGCACGTCGCCGATCTGACGCTGATGTCCGAGGTCCGCGCTTTGGCTGAGGAGATCGAGGGCAGCTACGAGCACATCGACGTCCTCGCCAACAACGCCGGCGCGCTGTTCGCCTCGCGCGCGGTGACCTCGGAGGGCTTCGAGCGGACGATCGCGCTCAACCACCTGGCGCCGTTTCTGCTCACCAACCTGCTGCGCGAGCACCTGCGCGGCGGGCGGGTCGTGACGAGCACCTCCGACGCCCACAAGGCGGGCATGCTGGATCTCGAGGACCTGCAGTCCGAGAAGTCCTACGCGGCGATGCGCGTCTACGGCACGACCAAGCTGTGCAACGTGCTTTTCACGCGCGAACTGGCAAGACGCGCGCCGGAGCTGCACTCCAACTGCTTTCATCCGGGCGTCGTGCGCACGGGCTTCGGCAAGAACGAGAACGGCGTGTGGAAGCTGCTGACGACGCTCGGCGCCCCCTTCTTCCGCTCTCCCCGGCGCGGCGCTCGCTCGCTCGTCTGGCTCGCGATCTCGAACGCCGCATCCTCGCTGACAGGGGAGTACGTAGTCGACGAGAACGTGCAGACACCCAGCGGCCAAGCCCGCGACGACAGGCTGGCCGAGGCGCTGTGGGAGCGCAGCGAAGAGCTCGTGGGTCTGTCCAGCGGCACCGCTGCCTGAGCAGGCCCGAGCTAGCCGGCCGGACCGGCGAGGCCGAAGGGGCTGCCCTCGGAGTCCTTGCAGATCGCCCAGCGCTCGCCCGGATGGACGACGGCGCCCCCGAGCGCCTGGACGTGCTCGAGCGCCCCGGCGAGATCGGCGACGGCGAAGTAGGGC
>JBOGXX010000104.1:0-5199 GCA_050696475.1 Solirubrobacteraceae bacterium
CGCCCTGCCCTCGCCGACGATCGCGCTCAGCTCCGTAAGCCGCGTCTGAAGCGCGGCCACGCCCGCGGTCGTCAGACGGTACGGGCGGGCTCTGCCCTCATGCGCGGACGGCTCGATCAGGCCGCGCTCCTCGAGCCTCCCGATCGCGCCGTAGAGAGTGCCTGGTCCCAGGCGCACCCCCGCAAAGGACTCGATGTCCGCAAGCAGCCCATAGCCATGCCTCGGCCCCTCGGCGAGGCTCGTCATGATCAGCAGCGGCGGGTCGTTCTGCTGGTCTGGGCGCGCGACGGCGCGCCGGTCTGGATCGCTCATGCACGAACAGTACTACGTGATGCGTAATAACGCAAGACGTAATAACGATTGCCGCGCCGCGGCCCAGCCGCGCGACCGCTCAGCTACCCGTGCTGTCGCGTTGGGTCATACGCGGCTATCGGCGCCTCGGTCAGTCGCTCCAGAACCCCTCGGCGCGCACGCCGTCACCCTCCTCGGGCCTCGTGCCGCCGACGGCGATCATCGCGAGCCCCTCCGGGCCGCCCTCAAAGGCGCGCACCACCTCTGGCGCGACGCGCAGCACATCCCACTGGCGCAGATCGACGATCTCATCGTCGAGCTTGACGCGCCCCGAGCCGTCGACGACTACGTATGCCTCCTCCTGCTCGCGGTGGCTATGGCCCATGGAGGCACGGAAGCTCGGCGCATAGCGGAAGTAGCTGACGCCGAGCTCGCGGGAGTCGAGGTGCTTGCGGGCAAAGCGCGCCTCTACCTGCGCCGTCCTCGCGGCCGCTGAATCCTCGATCTCCTTCAGGTTCTTGATGCTGTAGCGAGACATTGAGCCCCTTTTCTTGTTCCGGTTGATCCGTTGATCCACGATCCGCCCATGTCCACAAGCGTGAGGTCGTCCGCGGCGGCACCGTCACGGGCGGACTACAGGCTTGCGCTCCGCAGTAAACCAGTCGCCTCCACGGTGCCTCCCGCGCCAGCTCTGCAGAGGCCGGGGGGACGGCTGGGCCAGAGCGAGGCAGCCCACGCGTCTGTCACCGCGCTGCTTCGTGCAGCGTGATCGCAGCACCGACTTTTGTCACCATAACGACCCGGCCGGCAGCAGCGCTGCCAGCGGCCCCGCCACACCCTGATCCGTTGCGCGAACGGGACAAGGCGGCCGTCTCCCGCGATCGCATCCGCGCTGCTGCTCGGACCGCCGAGCGTCAGCGACCTCGCTGGCCGCGCTGCTGCTCGTCGGCGTGGACGTTTGCAGTGGCCCCGGCGTGGACGTTTGAAGTGGCTCCACCCCGCGTTGGTTGTTGTGTGTGGTTGAGGTTGCCTGATGTCGGGTGCGGCTGCCTCTGAGCGGAGCGGAGCCCGTGGGGCGAAGCGGAGCTCAGGGGCAGCCGGCGCGGCTCAGGTGGAGGGTCGGGCGGCTCCTTTTCGTTTGGAGCGCCGACGGCGGTTCGGCGCCGACGGCTCAATCCGCGTTACCGATCGGACGTGTGCGAAGAGGTTGAGCTTCAACCAGCGCGGCAGGGCACGGCGCATCTCGCTGGGGCCCGTGACCTGGAGCGTCCCGGCGCGGAGCGCCGAAGCCCAGGAGGTGTTGCCCATCCAAACATCGGTGAGCGTGCGCACGTCGCTCGTGAGGTGCACGTCGACGTCACCTCCAGGGTGGGTGAGGCAGACATCGACTTCTGCAGGGGTGAGGATGAGCCAGTAGGCGCGGTGCTGCGCTGGCGCGTCGGGGAAGCGCAGCTCGACGACGGTGCGCTTGGAGATCTCGTCGAGGCGGACGTTGCGGTGGATGTCCCACACGAGCAGGCGCGGGTCGAGATCCTCGTCGCGATATTCGGCGGGCAGCCAGCGCCGGCCCCAGACGCCGAGCTGCTCAACCACCGGGCGCAGCTCCTCACCTGCCGCGGTGAGAAAGTAACGCATGCCATTCTCGTCCTCGCGCCGCTCGACGATCCCGGCGATGGCGAGCTCGTCCAGCCGGCGCGAGAGGACGCTCGCGGAGATGTTCGGCATGCCCCGGCGCAGGTCGTTGAAGCGCGTGCTGCCAGACAGCAGCTCCCGGATGATCAACGGCGTCCAGCGGCGCGCGAAGACCTCGGCCGCCAGCGAGACCGGACAGAACTGCCCGTATCCGTCCATTGGCGCAGCCTACCGTCCTGCTCGCGGGCGGTTGGAATTTGCTACTTGATCGCGTCGCCGAGCTGCATGAGGATCTGCCCATGGGCGTTTCAGCAGATCGGACGGCCCCGGCCCCAGCGGAGGTTTGGTCGACGGGCGACTATGCGGACGTGTGCGACCGCATGATCCCCCGGCTCGGCGCACGCCTCGTGGAGCTTGCCGGCGTAGGCGCCGGGGAACACGTACTCGACGTGGCCGCCGGAACGGGCAACGCGGCCCTACCCGCCGCCGCAGCCGGCGCCTCGGTCACCGCGCTCGACATCACACCGGCACTGCTCGAGGTCGGCGCCAGGCGCGCGAGGGCGGCCGGTCTGGACGCCACGTGGGTCCACGGGGACGCCCAGGCACTGCCCTTCGGCGACGCCAGCTTCGACCGCGTGCTCTCGTGCGTGGGGGTGCAGTTCTGCGCCGACCCGCAGGCCGCAGCGGCCGAGCTCGCCCGTGTCTGCCGCCACCGCGGGCAGATCGCGCTGATCGCGTGGACGCCGGAGGGGTTCATCGGCCGGGTCCTGGCCGCAATCTCCATTGCTACCGGCGCCGCTCGACCGCAGCGTTCGCCGCTGTCCTGGGGACGCGAGGACGGCGTCAATGACCTATTCGAAGGCCTGGTCGAAGACGTCGTCTTTCGCCGCGGCCATGTCGATATGCCGGCCGTGTCCGCCGCCGCATGGGTCGACTACATGGCCGACGCCTACGGGCCGATGGCGCGGGCACGGGTCGCGCTCGAGGCGCGGGACGCCTGGAGACCCCTGCACGAAGAACTGACCGAGATCGCCGCTGCGCACGATGTCGGTGCCAACAACACATTCGCCGCTCGCGCCGAGTATCTGAACGCCGTGCTCGACCGTTGAACGAGCACCCAGCTGCGCCGACATCCAGACGGCAACGGACGGCGCACGCACTCCCTTGCGCCCGGATGCTCCGCGCCGTGCTGCTGCTCTTGGGGAGCTGGTCAGCGACCGGTAGCCGGCGATGCGCCGCATTCCCACCAGAGCATGAGAGAGCTACGAGGCAGCAGAGTCAGCCTCGAGAGTGACACGCTCGAGCAAGACCACCGGGATTTTGCGGCTCGTGAGCTGCCGGTAGCCATCGAAGCCCGGGTACTGGTCCAGGAACCGCGGCCACAGGCGCTCCTGCTCCTCAGGAGTCGCCTCACGGGCGCAGACGCGAACCCGTTCCCCCGCCACGTCGATCTCGGCCTCCGGGTTGACCTGCAAGTTCATCCACCAAGCAGGAGAGCGCTCGAGCCCCGAATTCGAGGCGACGACAGCGAAGTCCTCGCCGTCGCGCAGGTAGCCGAGAGCGGTCGAGCGTGAGCGCCCCGACTTGCGACCGATGCTCGTGAGCGCGAGCACGCGTTGACGAGGTGCGACCAACAGGTTCCTGCTTGCCAACCGCCCACGCGAGCGTCGCAGCCAGAAGCCGTGAACGCGCGTCACCCGCGTGGCGAGCCAGCGAGGCCTGCTCAACAGATTGCTGACGCGAGCGCTCAGCACCAACGGCAGGCTAGCGAGCTTCAGCAGGCGCTGCCGGCTAACGGTCTCGCCGGGACGGCTCGAAGTAGCTGCCGCCCGATCCGCCGGCTGCGAGGAGCGCCGCCATCACTTCCGCTTCTGCCACGAGCGAGTGCGTTGCTCGCCGAGTAGGAGCCCGGCGACGTAACCCTCGTGCATGACGTGGTGGCGGCACTCCCACCAGAGCGCCGCGAGGTCGAACGGCACCTGCGGCAACCACACGAGCGCGAATCCCAGCAGCGCGAGCATGATGCCGGTACCGATGCGCCCCGCCGCCGACTCCCGCATCAAGCTCTGGCCACGGCGCGCGTAGACGGCCAGCACCGCGACCGGCGCAAGCATCTCCAGCAGGCCGTTCACGTCGAGGAAGCGCTCAAAGGACGAGCTGCGGCGCAGCAGCGACGAGCTGAAGAAGCGATGGACGTCGACGTGCGGCAGCTACAGACCGGCGGGCACGATCGTGCCCCACAGCGCGTGCGCACACCATGCCCACGCGCCAGCCGCGAGCAGCACGGCGAGCGCCCATGTCCAGGGGCGCTCGAAGGTCCCGCTACCCCGTCCGGCGCCGGGCGCGGCTGAGGTCTTTGCTGCCATGGTCGCCGCTAGCCGACTGCCGGCTCCGCGGCCGGGGGCGGGCCCGCCGCCTCTTGATGGCAGGGCCCGCTGTAGGGGTATGCGTCGCTCAGCACGAGCACGTACCCGCTCACCTGAAGCGTGTAGCGCAGCGCCTGGGCGGCCGCGTTCAGCAGCCCTCGCGGCATCCGGCCGGTGACGAGCGCCGCGAACCACGCCAGGAAGGCGCACGTCCAGAGCAGCGAGCCGAACGCGCCCGCCAGGAACCACGCCGGCAGCACAAGCAGCAGGCGGAAAGCGACGCTCCAGCGGTTCTGGGCTTGCGGCGGAGCGATCGCCGCTTCGGCATCGTATGAGCCCGCAGCGCCCACGAAGCCGGGAAAGCGGTTGCCGATCAGCCAGAGGAAGGCGTAGACGTGCGCCTGATAGCGCAGGTAGGCCGACAGAAAGCGGTGCAGCGGCGCCGGTGAGCGGCCCTGTGCGAGCGTCGCCACCCAGTTCGCGATCGCGGCGAGCAGTGCCACGACTGACCACAGCGCCAGCCACACCAGGTGTGGCACGGCCAGCGGCAGCCGGAAGAAGACGGTCAGGCGGCTGCGGCGCAGATCGCCACCGGCGGCGAACCCGACCGGGTCGCTGCGCCGCGGCAGCTCGCCGAGCGCGACCGCAGGGTCGGGGTCCGGGTAGGCGCTGGTGAGCACCAGCAAGTAGGCCCACAGCTGCGCGCCGAAGCCCACGCTCCACACGACGCAGTCGCGCAGCCCGCCTGGCATTCGGGCCCGCATTAGAGCCGCGAACCAACCGAGGAAGGCACAGGTGCCGAGCAGGCCAAAGTCCGTGGAAAGACCGAAAGTCGCTGACGCCACATACACCCCGGAGCCGACGAACACCAGCGCGAGGAGGGCGGCGGGAAGCGCCAAGAAGCCGCGGA
>JBOGXX010000105.1:0-3652 GCA_050696475.1 Solirubrobacteraceae bacterium
AGGCTCGGCTGCCAGCCGCCGGCGTCGAGCCGGCGACCGTCGAGCTCGAAGATGATCGAGGGTGCGGTGAAGCGGACAGCGCCGTCGGAGTTCGCGGACTTGGCTTGCAGTTCTATTGGTGTGCCTGCGGCGCGGCGGGTCTCGGCGCGGTCACGCTGGTAGGCCTCCTCGACTTCGGGATCGTCGATCCGGTCGATCGTGGTGTCGGCGTCGAGGCCGGGTAGCCGCCGCAGGACCTCCCGCAGTTGCTCGTCGTCGTCGAGCAGTAGCGGAGTCGTGAAGTTCGCGATCTGGAGCGCCTTGAGCGCGCGCCACTCGCTGCCTGGCTCGACGAGTCGCGCCGAGACGATCGCGCGGCAAGCGCGCCCGCTCGCGGCGGCCCGCGGCTTCGGAGTGGGCGTGAACGGCATCCCGTAACGTCTGCGGAAGACGGACATGCGAGTCGACGCGCGCACAGGGTCGTAGCCGGCCTCGACCAGCCCGGAGACGTCCTCGCGCAGGCCGATCAGGACAAGCCGCCAGTCGAGCTGCGAGCCGTAGCGCCACTCAAGCACCCTGAACTGAGGATTCGCGCTGTAGCCCCAGGGACAAGCAGGATCATTGAAGAGCGTCACGTTGATCGTCACGCTGACAACTGTAGTTCCCGGCAGGAGCGTGCGGCCACGACCGTCGCGAGGTCAACGTGGCAAGCACGTTCGGCGCCTTGTGTCAGCGGGTCCTCCTATGGCCGGCGCCTCCGGCGCGCCAGTGGCGCGCCAGTCGATGCGTCTGCCGGCGCACTCCGACGCACCTCCACGCCGCCGACGGCGATGGCCCGGCAGAGCAAGGAAACCCGCTTGGTGAGCGGGTTTCCTAGCTATCGTGCGGTTTCCGGCCCCGTAGCTCAGCGGACAGAGCGGCAGCCTTCGAAGCTGCGAGCGGTGGTTCGACTCCACCCGGGGCCGTCTTCTTCTTCTCTCCCCTCTCTATCTTTCTTCTCTTTCTTCGTCGTATTGAGTTAGCGGGGCGAGCCTGGCTGTGTACGGCTTGCTCGGCTGAGTGGTGTTCCTCCTATCTGATCGCTAGTGCGTCGGCGGGATCGAACTCGGAAGCGTTGTCGAGGCCGAGCCAGTCGAGCATTTCTTGGTGCTCGTCGTGGCTGGGATCGGCGAGGATGTCTTTGAGGTTCGCGTATCCCCAGGGGCCGCCGCAGTCCTCTGGTGGGCAGGCTCCTTTCGCGGCCACGAGGGTGGGGTAGTGGATCTCGGGGTCGGGGTCGAGCAGTTCTTCGATGACGATGTCGTGCTGCCAGTCGTCGCCGAAGTCGTAGGTGTAGCGGAGCCGGTCGCCGACGTCGCTGATCAGCTGGCCGAGGGTGATGTGGCGCTCGTCGATGAAGCCGAGCTCGGTGTCGGGCGTCCCGAACTCGTCGCGGCCGTGTGAGAAGCAGTGCATGTGGTAGTCCTGCCAGCCGAACGCGGCGACGAGCAGCTCGTGTAGGTGATCGAGACTGGTGTCGGCGCGGAGCTGGAGCTGCCGCCAGACCGGCGGCTTTGTCACTCCGAGCAGCTTGATCTTGATCTGCACGATGACGTCGTTGCGGCTGGGTTGGCTCATTCGGCTGCTCCTGTCATTGCGGGTCAGCGAACCGTAGGGCGACAGCCGGACAGAGCCGGGGTGGGCTCGCGACGTCTCAGCCCGCGAGCTGCTCGTCTTCAGCGATTAGGCGGGCGAGCCGTCGTTGGAGTTGGAGCGGTCCGGCGTGGGTTCCTTCGCCGCGCATGATGCCGTCGTCTGCGATCGTGGCGGTGACGGCGATGAGTGCTTGCGCGGTGCTGTCGAGGATGACGGTCTGCTCGTCGTCGTCGAGCTCGTAGCAGACGATCCGGTAGCGCAGCTCGGGAGGCGGGGAGCGGTCGGCCATGCGCTTATGCCGCGAGTTCGTCCGGGCTGGCGCGGGCAGGGAGCAGCAGCAGCCCGGATGCGGCGGGTGCGCTGTGGCGTTGGACGGCGACCATCAGCTCGATCGGGTCGGTGTGCTGCTGGCGGGCGGTGCGGATCACGCTCATCGCGACCTGTTGGGTGTGTGCTCCGTTCCAGGTGCGGTTCCCGCCCCAGCTTTTGCGGTTGACGATCGCGGGGCGGAGCGCCTGCTCGGCACGCCAGTTGGTCGCTTGAACCCCGGGGGTGGTCAGGAACGTAAACATGTGGTCGCGTTCGGCTCGCAGGTGCGCGAGCAGCTTGCGGTTGGGCGCATGGGTCGGGCTCATCGCGAGCAGCTCGTCGGTGCGCCGCTCGAGCTCTGTGACGCCGAGCCGGAACGCTTGCGCTTCGATGGTGTCCTCGTCGCGCTTGTCGCGCAGCGCGAGCCCGTCGAGCAGGATCCGCCTGAGTGCGTGCGGGACGCGCGCCTGGCCGGCACGCGAGTCAGCGATCATCTCGCTCGTTCGGCGCAGGAGATGCCCGTAGCAGGTCTGGTGGTGGGCGAGCTCGAAGCGCCGGTAGGGAGCCCACCCGTCACGCTCGAGCACACCCGAGAAGTCCTCGCCCAGGATCACCGTCGCGTCCTGGTACCCGCGGCCCTTGGCGATCAGGTACACGGTCGCGTCCTCACCCGTGAACGCCCACAGCCACGCCTTGCACCCGTCGACCCGCCAGCCGGTCTCATCGGGCGCGACGACAGGGCTCTGCCGGACCGACGCGATCAGCGCCCGGTAGGTCGGCTCGAGCGCTCTTGCCTGCCGTGCGACCGCGTGTACCACACCGCCCGGGGTGACCGAGATCCCGGCCACCAGCTCGAGCGTGCGAGCGGTCTTCTGCGGCGACAGCCCGAGCTCTTGGTTCAGCTGGGTCGCGAGCGCGACCGCTCGTGGGCCGAGCATCGACCCGGCAGCCCCCAGCGCGTCAGAGGTCTGGAACGGGTGACGGCCCTGGTGGCGGCGCCCGCAGCCTGCGCACCGGCCGATGTGAACCGCGTAACGGCGCCGGTGCGGACGCGGCTCGGGCAGCTCCTCCTGATACTGATACTCCGTGCGCTCGTGGCGGATCTCGCCGCCGCACTCGCACCGGTCAGCCGTCGGCGCCTCGAGCTCCTCATCGATCTCGACGGGCGCCTGCCGGTGCGCCTTCCGCCCGTACGCGCTGCCCGGCCGTCTCCCCGCCCGCCGAGGCTTCTCACTGCGGTCACCACGCGAGAACGGCGCCGCCTGACGCTTCGAAGCACGCCGCAACTCCTCGACCTTGCCCTCAAGCTCTTTGACTCGGGCCTTCAGCCGATCACGCTCGCGGTAAAGCCTCCCGTTCTCGTCCCGCAACCGTTCGTTCTCGGCGACCAGCCCCGCACACGCCCCCTCAAACGCCGAGTCCCCTTCACCACCCGACCCGACGAACGGCACCGAGACAATCGCAAACGCCGCGCGGACGACCATCGCCCGCCACGTTCCCCCCCAACCACGGAACCCCTGCTCAGCCCGCTAAATCAGTACTCTTCGTCTTCGTTCGCTCGCTGTGCTCTCCACAGCAGCTCTTGCCAGGGCCACGAGTCGTATTGCCTCGACGAGGTGGTTGAGTCGCGATTCAGCCGAGCGAGCCGCGGGGGGCGACCCAGCGCGTTTCCTGGCCGCTGATGGCCGCGATTCGATCGTAGTCCTCGTCGTAGTGGAGGACGCCGACG
>JBOGXX010000106.1:0-6600 GCA_050696475.1 Solirubrobacteraceae bacterium
CTCCTTCGCACCGCCGCGGGGCCGGCGAGCGCATCAGCCGGCAGGCAGCTCCAAGCGGTGTGAGCTGGCGATCTGCTCGGCCATCCGCTCCTCGACGCCAATCTCCTCGGCGACCTCGCACCAGCGCTCAACGACGGCGATGACCTCCGCGAGGATCGCCTCCGCGCGGCCGCGCTTCAGGCCCGCCACACGCGCGACCGCTCGCAGATCCGCGCGCGTGAAGCCGTCGCGCCTTCCGTTGATCGACATCTGGTGGCTCTCCAGCCAGAGGTTGCCGGGCTTCCAGGCCCAAATCACGTCATAGGCGGGAGCGAGCCACCACGCGCCCTCGCGGTCCATCAGGAACGCCACGTTCTTGACGTGGTCGTCCTGGTTGCGCGCGACGACGTTGAAGACCATGCGCCTGAACTGCTGCTCGACGACCGGCGTGCCGAGGCCCAGCCGCCGGATCAGCAGTAGCAGCTGCTCATAGCTGTAGGTGCCCGGCTCGTTGTAGCTGACGTGCTCCAGCGCACCGACGGTCTGCATGTGCAGCTTACCGCCGCCGTCGGGCCGATCGAATCGGCGAGTCATGAAGTGCCTGCGGCCGTGCTCCTCCAGCAGCCGGCACTCGGTCATCTCGATCCCTGCGGCGCGCGCCATCCTCGCGTACGCGTACTCCACGGCCCCCCACCCCTGAGGGTCGGCAAGCCCGTGGTCACCCGCGCGGGCGACGCCGTCGAACTTCAGCAGCCAGTGCCGAAAACCCTCGCCCACCGCGACCTGGCCCGAGCGCAGCTGGCCGGTGGCATCGTTGTAGGCGATGAACGCCTTCGGGCGCGCACCTCCCGCGGAGCTGCCGATCGCGAGGATCGCCTTCATCGCCTCCTCGTCCGGGTTCTCGCTCAGCTCGGCCACGAACTGCGCGCGCTCCGCGAGCACCTCGCCGGCGAGGCGCACGAGCGCCTCAACCTGGAGGTCCTCGCCCACCGGCGCCTCGGGCTCGCGCGCCGGCTGGAACTCCAGCGCCCCGACGCCGCGCGTGCCGACATAGCAGAGCCGCTGAACCACATCGAAGCTCGACCGATCGCGCCCCTGCGAGGCCAGCCAGGCGTCGATCAGGGCGGTGCCCCAGCGATCGGGCAGCGAATCGGCGAGCAGTCCCGGGAGGCCGCTGAACGCTTCGTGATCCAAGCCCCGGAAGCTGTACGGCTGGGCGCGCAGCGGCATCCGCACCGGTGCGAGCTCGATACCGCTGCGCACGAACGCCGGGTCGTACTGGAACGCCGCGTAGCGTCCGCCCGCGTCGATCGACACCGCTGCGACGCGCGCCCCCCACAGCGTGACCGCCGCGACCGTCACGGGGCCGCGCCGTGCTTCTCGCCACCGGGCTCCTCGCCCCACCTCCACGGCCTCTCCTCGCCCGTGCCAGCCGCCCGCCTGCGGCCGCTGGCGCGCCGCCGCGCCTGACGCCGCTCACGTTCCAGCGCCGCGATCGGCAGCACGATCGACTCCGGCACCGCGGCGTCCAGCGGCCCCAGCAGTCCCAGCGTGCGCAGCAGCTTGACCATCGAGGTCATCTGAACCGAGTCCCCCCGCTCGGCACGCTGCACCGTCGCCTGGCCGAGGCCCGCCTCGCCAGCCATCTCAGCCTGCGTCCAGTTGCGCTCGAGGCGATGGCGCGCCAGGCGACGGCCGAGCTCGGCGAGCACCGCATCGTCGGTCATGAGGTCTTCAAGATTCATCAGTACTGATCGTCTAGCGCCATATGTGGCCGCAACACATCCGATCTGATGCAGAGAATAGCACACACGGATGCGATTTAGACAGTCATCCTTGATGCTTTACAACGATTTTGCTGGCTTAGACATCAAAGAACAAGTGAGAGATCATCCCGCGCGCAGCCACTCGGGCGTGGCGCGGGCGTCTCTCCACGATGCCGCGCGGACCGGCAGCGCACGGTCTCTCTCCAGGGATGCTGCGCCGGCCGGCACGCGCGCGGCCCCGCGGGGCGCCCGATCGGGGCACCCCGCTACCCGCCCGCCGGCTGGCAGGCCGGCCATAAAAGCCTCAGACGCGCTGAATCAGGGTGGCTGTGCCCAGGCCGCCACCGCAGCACATCGTCACGAAGCCGACCTCCTTGTCAGAGCGCTCGAGCTCGTGCAGGAGCGTGGTCAGCAGCCGGGCGCCGGTCGAGCCGAGGGGATGGCCCAGAGCCATCGCGCCTCCGTTTACGTTCACGCGGTCCATGTCAGGGCTCAGCTCGCGCCGCCACGCCGCGACCACGGGCGCGAACGCCTCATTGATCTCGATCAGGTCGATGTCGCCGATCTGCATGCTGTTGCGCTCGAGGATCTTGCGGGTCGCCGGGATCGGACCCTCCAGCATTTTCACCGGATCACAGCCCACGGTCGTCTGATCGACGATCCGCGCCCGCGGGGTCAGGCCGAGCTCCTCGGCCTTCTGCGCCGACATCAGCAGCACCGCCGCCGCGCCGTCGGAGATCTGCGACGCGTTGCCCGCGGTGATCTTTCCGTTCTCCTTGAACGCCGGCTTCAGCTGCGAGAGCGCCTCGAGGTTCGTGTCCGGGCGGATGCCCTGGTCGCTCACGTACTCCTCGCCGTTGACCTTCATCGGCACGATCTCGCGCTCGAAGCGGCCCTCCTCCGTCGCCTGGTGGGCCAGGCGATGAGAGCGCACGGCCAGCTCGTCCAGCTCCGACCGCGAGATCTCCCACTGATCGGCGATCATCTCAGCGCCCAGGCCCTGCCCGACGATGTTGTGCTTGGCCAGCAGCTCCGGCGGGAACGCCACGCCGAACTCGCCCTGGGTCTGTGCCACCGCGGAGAACGGCAGGTGCCCCATGTGCTCGACGCCAGAGCCGATCATCGCGTCGTGTACGCCCGCCGCGATCAGGCCGGCGGCGAAGTTCACCGCCTGCTGAGCCGAGCCGCACTGGCGATCGACGGTCGTTCCCGGCGTCTCAACCGGCAGGCCCTGCTGCAGCCACGCGTTGCGCGCGACGTTCAAGCCCTGCTCGCCGAACTGCGACACGCAGCCCGCGATCACGTCTTCCACCTGCGCAGCGTCGATGCCCGCGCGCCCGATGACCTCCGCATAGCAGGTGCCCAGCAGCTCGTTCGGGTGGGTGTCCTTGTAGTAGCCCTTCTCCTTGTGGCCACGCCCGATCGGCGTCCGCACGGCCTCTACGATCACGACTTCGCGTCCCTCTGGTTGCCTCATGTCGGGAAGTCCTCCTGAGTGTGTTGCCCAGCGATATGGAAATGTTTGGGAGCTTTGCTCGAGAGCCAGCCCACCCTACCCGCCCACCCTGCCCGCCCCTTCGCCGCGCAACCAGCTCCCAAGCACCGGCGACGCGTCTGAATAAGATGCCCGGATCCTGCACCCGTAATTCTACCGTGCCGATCGATTGACTGGCCAGTCAGCCAGGACGGCGCCGAGCGGCGCGGCACAAAAGGAGGACCGTGAGCAAACGCCTCGGCATAGCCGGAAGCGGCGCCATCGCCTGTGGCCTGGCCGCCACCGCCGCCCACCACGGGCCAGTGCTGCTGCTGGCGCGCTCGCAGACATCCGCCGAGCGCGCCCGCGAGACGGTCGAGAAGACGCTCAGCCGCCTCGGCGCGGAAGTCGATCCCGAGCACGTGCAGATCGTCACCGACCCGCAGGAGCTGGCGGCGGCGACGTTCGTCGTGGAGGCGGTCCTCGAGGACCACGACGTCAAGGCGCAGCTGCTCGGCGAGCTGAACGCGATCCTCGACGAGGACGCGATCCTCGCGAGCACCACCTCCTCGCTGTCGGTGGCCAGGCTGGCCGAGGCCAGTGGCCGCCCGGAGCACTTCCTGGGGCTGCACGTGTTCAACCCGGTCACCAAGATGAAGCTGATCGAGCTGATCTTCCCGCCCGCCGCCAGCGAGCGGACCCGCGCCCGCGCGCTGGCGCTGTGCGAGGACTTCGAGAAGACGCCCGTGGAGGTGCCCGACGTCCCCGGGTTCGTCGTCAACCGCCTGCTGTTCCCCTACCTGTTCGGCGCCGTGCGGCTCGTGGAAGAGACCGACATAGACCCCGCCGACGTCGACACCTGCATGAAGCTCGGCGCCGGGCATCCGATGGGTCCGCTCGCGCTGCTGGATCTCGTCGGCCTCGACGTCTGCATCGCGATCGGCGAGACGATCGGCGAGAGGATCCCGCCGCGCCTACGCGAACTGGCCGCAGAAGGCGCTCTGGGACGCAAGAGCGGGCGCGGCATGCACAGCCACTGATCCTCCGAGGGAGGCTTCTTCGTCAGAATTTATACGTGCGCACAAAGACTTTTAGCTGCTGTTGAACAAGCTCGCGATACTTGATCATGCGACGTCATGTCGCATCGCACACCCGCCTCCTCCCAGTGCACACGATCCGGTCCGCCCCCCCCGCGGGCCGGACGTGTTTAACGGCCGGATCGGCTCAATCCCCGCCCGCGCGCCCCTCGCGCTGGGGAACCTGCGGGCGTTCGCGGATGCGGACCGCCTCGATGCGGTTGTCGCGCACGGACTCCACGCGAATCGAGTAGCCCTCGGCGGCGACCGTGTCGCCGCGCTTGGGCAGGCGCCCGAGCTGCGCGAACACGAAGCCCCCGATCGAGTTGTACGCGTCGCTGTCCACCGGCAGGTGCAGGCCGTAGTCGGCGAGGTCGGTGACCGCAACGTGCCCGCGCACGAACCACTCGCCGTCCGCCAGCCGGCGGATCTCGCCCGCCGCCGGGTCGGTCTCGTCGGCGATCTCGCCCACGACCTCCTCGATGATGTCCTCGACGCTCACCACACCGGCGACGCGCCCGTACTCGTCCACGACGACCGCCATCGACGTCCGCTGACGCTGCAGGTCCGCCAGCAGGTCGTCCAGCGGCTTGGTCTCCGGCACGATCAGCGCGTCGTGCACGACCGGCTCCAGCGGTGCGTGTGGCCCGCTCTCGATCATCTCGCGCACGAGCTCCGCGAGGTGCACCAGGCCGCGGATCCGGTCGCGGTCTTCCTCTTCGGTCGCCAGCAGGCGCGTGTGGCCGCTGGAGACGCACAGCGCCAGCGCCGTCTCCACGTCCTGGGAGACGTCCACCGTGACCACGGCCGGCACCGGGGTCATGACCTGGCGAGCCTGCTGTTCGTGCAGGTGAAAGACGCCGGTCAGCATGCCCGCCTCCCCCTGGTCGATCTGCCCGCCCTCGTGGGACTCCGCGATCAGCCGCTTGAGCTCGTCCGTGGATCCCCCCCGACGCTCCAGGCTCATCTGCACACCGAGCACGCGCAGGATCCTGTCGGCGACGGCGCTCAGGGCGAGGATCAACGGGTGGAACACCACGCTGAACGCCTGCAGGGGACCGGCGACCCGGCGCGCCACCGCCTCCGCGCGGTCGATCGCGTAGAACTTCGGCACCATCTCCCCCGCGACCAGCTGGGCGCAGGAGATGATCGCGAAGGCGACGACCACCGCCACCGCCACGGCCACGCCGTGGCTGATCGCGTTGCCGAGCGCGCTCTTCAGGATCGCCGCCAGCGCAGGCTCGCCCAGCGCTCCGATGCCGATCGACGCCAGGGTCACGCCGATCTGCACGGCGGAGATGTACTCGTTGACGTTGCCCAGCTGCTCGAGCGCCAGCGCCGCCCCGCGCGCGCGTTCCTCGCGCATCAGTTCCAGGCGCTCCTTGCGCGAGCGCACGAGCGCGTACTCCGCGATCACGAAGAACGCGTTGATCGCGATCAGCACCGCCGTCAAGATCAGCTTGAGCCCGTTCACGTGCGCCCGGCAGTCCCCTCCGCACAGCGCCAACGGCCGGTTGGGGCGATGCTACTTCGGGGAAGGTCTTCGGCGTCGTTCATCGCGCTGGTCGACGGCTCAAAGGTAGCAAGGACGACGGCGTCTATGTGAGGCCGTCGATCTGTGCGGCCAGCGCGAAGTCCGCGTCGGTGAGCCCGCCCTGCGAATGCGTGGAGAGTGTCAGGCGGACCCGGTTCCAGCCGTGCACGAGGATGTCCGGGTGGTGGTTCGCCGCCTCCGCCAGCTCGGCCACGCGGTTCACGAACGCGATCGCCGCCGCGAAGTCCGCGAGCTTGCACTCGCGCACGATCGCATCGTCGGCGCTGGCGCGGGAGACCTGCGCACGCTGCCAACCCTCCAGCTCGGAGAGGCGCCGATCGAGCTCCGCGTCTGTGAGCACGCTCATCTCGCTTCGAGCATAGCGAGATGCGCCTACAGTCAACTCGTGCGGATCGTCAGCCTCGTGCCCCACGCCACCGAACTGCTGTTCGCGCTCGACCTCGCCGAGCAGACGGTCGGCGTCACGCACGAGTGCGATCACCCGCCCGCCACCGAGCGGCTCCCGCGCGTCACGCGCGACGCGCTGCCCGGCGGCCTCAGCGCGGCGCAGATCGACGCCGCCGTGCGCGAGCGCACGCTCGCCGGCGAGGCGATCTACGAGCTCGACCGCGACACGCTCGCGGCGCTCGAGCCGGACCTGATCCTCACGCAGGCGCTCTGTCCCGTATGCGCGGTCTCCTACGAGGAGGTCGCCGCGCTCGCCGAGACGCTGGCATCGGCGCCGCGCGTGATCGCGCTGGACCCCAGAAC
>JBOGXX010000107.1:0-5281 GCA_050696475.1 Solirubrobacteraceae bacterium
AAGCAGGTGAGAGCGCAAAGGAATTCGCAAGCTCGATCAACACCAACAGCAAGGCGCCGGTCTATGCCGCGGTGCTCGAAGACGGGACGCTGGTGCTCTCCAGCCGGGCGACCGGCAACACCGGCAAGGAATTCATCAAGCTCAGTGGCGCCGGGGGCGTGCTCAGCGAAGTTGCCGGCACCGCCAAGGAAGGCAAGGACGCGGAATTCGAAGTCGACGGCGTGGCCGGGACCTCGAGCTCGAACACCATCACCGACGCGATCCCCGGCGTGACGCTCGCGCTCGGAGGCCTCACGCCGAACGGCCCCGTCACGATCGACGTCGAGCCTCCCGGTCCCAACGCGAGCGCGGTGGAAGCGCAGGTGCAGTCGTTCGTGAAGCTCTACAACTCGACCGTCGAAGCGATCCAGACGCAGCTGCAGACCAAGCCGCCGAGCAAGTACACGAGCACCAGCGAATACGGGACCGGGATCCTGTTCGGCGACGTCGAACTCACCGGTCTGCTGGACAACATGCGCGTGAGCATGTATGAACCGATCGCCGGTCTGCCCGCGGAGATGTCCAGCCCGTTTGACATCGGCATCAGCACGGGCGCCGCCACCGGCTCGGGCACCTCCTCCGCCGCATCGCTGGAAGGGCTCCTGACGCTGGAACCGGCGAAGCTCGCCGAAGCCGTCAAGTCAAACCCCGCGGGCGTCGAGAAGATGCTGCAGCAGTGGTCGCAGAGCCTGCAGTCGCAGATCAACACGGTCGGAGCTCCAGGTGGTGCACTCGAAGTCAGGGCCAACGGCGACTCCAGCCAGGTGACCGAGCTGGCATCGCAGATTGACTCGATGAACGAAATGCTCGCCCAGCGCGAAAAGGCGCTGCAGAGGACCTACGCGGAACTCGAAAGCGTGATCTCACGCAACACCACGCAGAGCGACTGGCTCACGAGCCAGGAGGAATCGCTCAGCAAGTCTGGCATCTAGCGGTTCTCGCCGGGGTGTCAACTTTCTCCGCCGACGGCCGATCAAGGCATTGAGATGACGAATGTCATGGCATCCCACGCGGCCTACCGCAGGGGCGCGGTGCTCGCCGCCACCCCCGTCGAGCGCGTGGTTCTGCTCTACGACGGAGCCCGTCGCTTCCTCAGCCAGGCCGCCGGCGCGATGCGCCAAGGCGAAATCGAGCGCGCGCACAAGACGCTGCGTCACGCCGAGCGGATCATCAGCCACCTCGACGGCACACTCGACTTCCAGCAGGGCGAGATCTCGCAGCGCCTGGACTCGATCTACCGCTTCTGCCTCAACCACCTCAACCGCGCCCGCCTGAACCAGGACGCGGGCAAGGTCGAAGAGGTGGTCGAGCTGCTGGGCGAGCTGCGCGAGGCCTGGAGCCAGCTGGCCGATGAAGCGGAGTACGGCGAGTGAGCTCCTCCGAGCTCCACGCAGACCCCCAGAGCCTGCACCGCTACGAGGCGATCTACGCGCATGCCGAGCTCGAGCTCGGGCTCGCGGGTCGGGGGGAGATCGAGCGTCTGGCCGAGCTCGATCAGCGCTGGGGGGAGCTCGTGCGGGACCTCCCGGCGCAGCCGCCGCTCGCCGCGGCCGCGCTGTTGCAGCGTGCGCGCCTGATCCACGAGCGCACGCGCGTCGAGCTCGAGCGCGTGCGCGGCCTGCTGCTCGACGAGCTGGCCGACACGAAGCGCGCGCGACGCGCCGCCGGTGGCTACGCCGGTCAGCTGGCCAGGCGCCCGCGCCTGGATCGCAGCGCGTAGGCGGGCGCCTTTTCGGCTCCCCGCGCCCGCTCGCTCTAAAGATCGACCGCGTGCGGCCGATCACGGGGACGGCCCCTCGATGGCCATGGAGTTCGCGACCTCACGGAGAGCGTCGGTTTCAGCCCAGGGAGGGCGGAAAGGACACCACCACCAATGGCTCTCGTCGATTCGACACAGCAGCTGCTGCAGGCTGCCATGCGCGGTTCCTGGCAGCGTGAGACGGCGCTCACGAACAACATCGCCAACGCCGACACACCCGGCTACCAGCCTCAGGAAGTCAGCTTCGAGAACGCCTTGGAAGGCGCCGTGAACACCGGCGAATCCGCGGAAGAACTTCAGTTCCAGACACAGACGGAGCCAACCGAAGCGGGTCCCAACGGCTCCGGCGTGAGCGTCGATCAGGAATCCGCCAAGCTCGCCGAAAACGCGCTCGACTATCAGGCGCTCACGCAGGTGATGGGCGCCCGCAACGACATCATCCGCTCGGCGCTGGGAGCGCCGCCCGCCTGATGGGCCTCTTCGACGCCATCGGCATCGCCGGCAGCGGGCTGACAGCTGAGCGCATCCGCATGGATGTGACCGCCGAGAACCTCGCCAACGCCGACACCACCAAAGCCGCCAACGGCAAGCCATACCAGCGTCAGGAGGTAGAGCTCGCGCAGGTCGGCGCAAACGACTTCGGCGGCGCGCTCTCCAGCGCCATCAGCCGCAGCGGCTCCGGCTCGGCACCCGGCGGCGTCGCGGTCACCGGAGTCGTCAGCGACGCCACCCCCGACCAGCAGGTCTATGACCCTGGCAGCCCTGAAGCCGACGCGCAGGGCTACGTGAAGATGCCGAACATCAGCACGGTCACGGAAATGACCGATCTGATCTCCGAGTCGCAGTCCTACCAGTCCGACGTGACCGCGATGCAGACGGCCAAGTCGATGTTCACCTCGACGCTCGGGTTGCTCAAGTGATCGTCCCGCCGCTCGGCGGACTGGGGAGCCTGTCGCTCGGCTCCGCGGAAGCGGCGAGTCATGCCACCCAGGCGAGCGGCGGCGTTGGCGCAAGCGGCGAAGCGGGCGGCTTCGGCGGGGAGCTCACCGAAGCGATCTCCTCGCTGGAGAAGACCCAGGACAGCGCCTCCAGCGCCTCGCAGGCGCTCGCGATGGGGACGGTCAGCGATCCCGAGAGCGCGGTCGTGACCGTCGAGGACGCGCAGATGGCGATGGAACTCGCCTCGCAGATCCGCACCAAGGTCACCGAAGCGGCCACCGACATCTTCAACACGCAGGTCTGATCGATGCCCGCCGCTGCCCTTGTCTCGAGGCTCACTCCACGCGGCTGGCTGATCGCCGGAGCCGCGACCGTCGTGTCGATCCTGTTCGTGTACCTGTTCATCGACACCGTCTCCAAGCCCAGCTACACGACTCTGGTCAGCGGCGTCGAACCGTCGCAGACGGGCAAGATGACGAGCACGCTCGCCGCCCAGGGCATCAGCTACGAGCTGCAGAGCAGCGGCACGGCGATCGCCGTGCAGTCCAACGAGTCCGCCAAGGCGCGCGTCGCGCTGGCCGGCGCGAACCTGCTCGGCAACACCCAGCCCGGCTTCTCGCTGTTCGAAAAACAGAGCCTCGGCGAAAGCAACTTCCAGCAGCAGGTCACCTACCAGCGCGCGCTGCAGGGGCAGCTAGAGGAAACGATCGACAGCGTCCAGGGCGTCTCGGGCGCGCAGGTCGAGCTCGTGCTGCCGAGCTCCCAGAACCAGATCTTCGGCGAAAACCAGAACGCCTCCTCGGCGGCCGTGCTGCTCTCCGGGACGAGCTCGCTGTCCGCGAGCTCCGTGCGGGGCATCGCCCAGCTCGTCGCCTCCAGCGTCTCCGGTCTGCAACTGGACAAGGTGACGATCACCGACGCCTCCGGCGAACTGCTGTGGCCGCAGTCCGGCGGCGCCGGCGGCGGCTCGGGCACGAGCGTGCAGGAAACCGAGCAGCGCTACGACCAGAGCACCGAGGCGAGCCTCGACGCGATGCTCGCGCAGACGCTCGGGCCGGGCAAGGCGCAGGTGCTCGTCTACGCCAACATGAACGTCAACCAGACGACCAAGGAATCGCTCGAATACGGCAAAGCCGGTACGCCGTTGCAGCAGAGCAAATCGGTCGAAACACTCGCCGGCAACGGCACCAGCGCCGGCGGCACGACCGGCACCGCCGACCTCACCACCACAGGCAGCGGCGGCAAGTCCAACTACAAGCACGAAACGACCAGCTCCTCGTTGGGGGTCTCCAAGACGGTCACCCACTCGACGATCGCGCCCGGCACCGTCGAAAGCCAGCACGTCTCCGTGCTGCTCGACAAATCCGTTCCCGCCTCGGCCCTGCCGGCGATCCGCGAAGCGATCACCAACGCCGCCGGCATCCAGGCCAAGCGTGGCGACACGATCTCGATCGGGCAGGTCGCGTTCGCCAAGAGCGCAACCTCGACGCCCGCCGCCAGCCCGCTCGGCTACGCCAAGTATGTGCTGCTCGGGATCGCGGCGCTCCTGTTCCTGTTCTTCACCACCCGCTCGCTGCGCAAGCGCGAACGGGAGACGATCGACGAGCCGGTGTGGCTGCGCGAGCTCGACGCGCCGATGCGCCTGTCCGAGCTCGAACGTGAGACCGCTCCGCGCACGGCCGTCGCGATGTCGGCGGTCGCTCCGAGCAACGGCGGCGGCGCCGTCAGCCCTCGCGCCAACGACGGTGAGAGCATCCGCGAGCAGGTCGAGCAGCTCGTCGATCGCGAGCCCGACCGCGTCGCCCAGCAGTTGCGCAGCTGGATGCAGGAGGGCTGATCGGCGATGGCAGGCGAGTCTGCTGCGGACGCGACTTCGGAGCTCCCGGGCGCGCCCACCGAACGCCTGCGTGCGATCGAAGGACCGATCGTCGGCGCCCGCAAGGCGGCCGTGCTGATGGCCGCGCTCGGCCCCGAGCGCGCCGCCAGGCTGCTGCAGCGCATGGGCGAAGAAGAGATCGAAAACCTCTCCATGGAGATGGCGAGCATGAGCTCCGTCGGCCCGGAGACGACCGAGTCTGTGTTCACCGAGCTCGCCACGCTCGCCAGCACCGGCGAGACCGGCGCCTCCGGCGGTCTGGACTACGCGCGCGGCGTGATCGAGCGCGCGCTCGGACCCGAGCGCGCCGCCGAGGTGCTCGGGCGCCTCTCCGAGCGCAACGAGACGCCGCCGTTCGACTTCCTGCAGCGCGCTCCCCCGGAGCGAACCGCAGCGCTGCTGCGTGGCGAGTCCCCGCAGACGATCGCGCTGATCCTCGCCTCGCTGCACACCACGATTGCCGCACAGGTGCTCACGCGTCTGCCCGAGCGCCAGCAGCCTGACATCGCGCTGCGGATCGCGCGCATGGGCGAAACCAGCGCCCAGGTGGTCGAGCAGGTGGAGGAGGTCATCCGCCACAAACTGACCGCCGTCGCCGAGCGCGAGTACTCGGCGGCCGGCGGCACCAAGACGCTCGCCGAGATCCTCAACCACTCCGACCGCACGAC
>JBOGXX010000108.1:0-5392 GCA_050696475.1 Solirubrobacteraceae bacterium
TGCCTACACGATCGCCCACAACCTCTGCGACGCGGCCCGCGAGCTGCGCCTCGACGCGCTGGTGATCCCGACGCTCTCCGGGCGCTCGGCGCGGCTCGTTTCCGCGCATCGACCGACGGTGCCGATCTACGCGCTCTCGCCGGGCAGGGAGACGGTGCGTCGATGCTGTTTGATGTGGGGTGTGCAAGCAGCCTCGATGCCCCGCCACGAGACCACGGAGGCCCTGATCGCAGACGCCGCGCGACGCGTCGTGGAGCTGGGCTGGTGCGAGCGCGGCCAGCGCGTGGGGATTACGGCGGGACTGCCCTCAGGACGCCCGGGAACCACGAGCCTCTTCCAGATCCAGGTGCTGTGATGGCGAACGTCCAGGGAAAGCGCGCAGACGTGTTGGTGATCTTCGGCATCACTGGCGATTTGGCGAAGGTGATGACCTTCCGCTCGCTCTACCGGCTCGAGAGCCGGCGCCTGTTGGACTGCCCGATCGTGGGCGTGGCGGTCGATGACTGGAGCCTCGAGAAGCTGCGCGAACACGCCCGGGAATGCATCGAGGGCACGGGCGAGAAGCTCGAGTCAGACGTGTTCGAGCGTCTCGCCAAGCGGCTGTCCTACGTCAGCGGCGACTTCACCGACGCGGCGACCTACGTGAAGCTGGGCGAAGCGATCGCCGACGCGCACACGCCCGTCTTCTACCTGGAGATCCCGCCGTTCCTGTTCGGGGCGGTGATCAAGGAACTGGCCGGCGCGAAGCTGACGAAGACCGGGCGCGTCGTGGTGGAGAAGCCGTTCGGGCACGACCTCGCGTCGGCGCGCGAGCTGGCGGCTGAGATCCACACGTACATCGATGAGTCACAGCTCTACCGGATCGACCACTTCCTGGGCAAGATGGGCACCGACGAGCTCCTGTACCTGCGGTTCGCCAACACGATGATCGAGCCGATCTGGAACCGCAACCACATCGCCTACATGCAGATCACGATGGCGGAGAGCTTCGGGGTGGAGGACCGCGGGCACTTCTACGACCCTGTCGGGGCGCTGCGCGACGTGGTCGTCAACCACCTGATGCAGCTGGTGGCGCTGGCGGCGATGGAGGCGCCGGCGGGCGATGACGCGGAAACGCTGCAGGACGCGAAGTTCGCGGTGTTCCGCGCGATCGCGGACGCCAAGCCCGCGCGCTACGTGCGCGGCCAGTACGACGGATACCTGGACATCGACGGCGTCGCGAAGGGCTCAACCACGGAGACGTATGCCGCGATGCGCCTGGAGATCGACAACTGGCGCTGGTCGGGGGTGCCGTGGTTCATCCGCACGGGCAAGCAGCTGCCGCTCACGCAGACGGAGCTGCGGGCGGTCTTCCGCAACCCGCCGCGCCTTGGGTTCATGGAGCACGGCAAGCGCCGTCCGGAGCCCAACCAGTTCGTCGTGAAGCTCGACCCTTCGACGGGCACGCGGGTGGTGCTGGACGCCCACCGCGCCGACCGGCCGGGTCCCGAGGCGGTGACGCTGGACGTCGAGTTCGCCCAACAGGGCGGCGAGGCGCCCACCCCGTACGAGGTGCTGCTCGAGGACGCGATGCGCGGCGAGGCCTCGCGCTTCACCCGCCAGGACGGCGTGGAAGAGACGTGGCGGATCTTCGAACCGCTGCTGCGAGAGCCACCCCCGGTGCACCGCTACGCACCCGGCTCGTGGGGCCCTGATGAGGCCCAGGGCCTGATCGAGGGCTTCGGCCGCTGGCACAGTCCGTGGGTCGAGTCCTGAGCGGTGTCCTGCAGCTCGAAACCAGGAGGATGACCATGCCATCGGCTTCCCAACCACCGCAGGAGCGACCCGAACGCTCGCCGCCGCCGCTCACACGCAGCGAGATCGAGAAACTGGAGGGCATCTACGGCAACCGCTATCTGCTCGAGCCGGCGCCGGATCACAGGCTGCCGCGCAGGGGCATGTCGGCTCAGGAAGCAAAGGGGCTGATCGAAGAGGAGATCGTGCTCGATGGGCTGCCGCAGCGCAACCTGGCGACGTTCGTCACGACGTGGATGGAGCCGGAGGCAGAGGAGATCATCCGCCAGACGCTGCAGGTGAACTTCATCGACCACGCGGAGTACCCGCAGTCGGCGGAGATCGAGCAGCGCTGCATCCGGATGCTCGCGGACCTCTTCAACGCACCGGGCGAGACCACCGGCGCCCGCACGCAGGGGTCCTCGGAGGCGATCATGCTGGGGGCGCTGTCGCTGAAGTGGAAGTGGCGCGCCCGCAGGGAGGCGGCCGGTAAGGGGACCGACCGTCCGAACCTGGTGTTCGGCGGCGACGTGCATGTGGTGTGGGAGAAGTTCTGCCGCTACTTCGACGTGGAGCCGCGGATCGTGCCGCTACAGCCCGAGAAGTACACGATCGGACCCGAGGACGTGGAGGCGCACATCGACGAGAACACGATCGGGGTGGCGGCCGTGCTGGGCACGACCTTCACCGGACACGCCGATGACATCCGCGGGATCAACGGCCTGCTGGTGGGCCTCAAGCAGGACAAGGGCCTGGATGTGCCGCTGCACGTGGACGCCGCCAGCGGCGGTTTCGTATGGCCATTCCTGTACCCGGACTCCGAGTGGGACTTTCGCCTGGAGCAGGTACGCTCGATCAACGTCTCCGGGCACAAGTTCGGGCTGGTCTACCCGGGAATCGGTTGGCTGATCTTTCGCGAGAAGGCCGACCTGGCACAGGACCTGGTCTTCTACGAGAACTACCTGGGAAAGCGCGATGCGACGTTCACGCTGAACTTCTCGACGGGCGCGGCGATGGTGCTCGCGCAGTACTACAACTTTGCGCGGCTCGGCCACGCGGGCTACCGCTACGTGATGGAGACGATGACGTACAACGCGCGCGCGCTCGCCAAGGAGATCAAAGCGTGCGGCGACTTCGAGCTGGTGGGCGATGAGAGCGACGAGCAGCTGCCCCTGGTGGCCTTCAAATTGACCGGCGAGCACCCCTACGACGAGTTCGACGTCGCGGCACAGCTCACCACCGAGCGCGGCTGGATGGTCCCCGCCTATACGCTTCCGCCGAACGCCGAACACGTGAAGATCATGCGCGTGCTCGTCAAGGAGACGCTCGGTCAGACGCTCATACGGACCCTGGGCGCGGACATCGCGCAGGCGTGCGCGACGCTCACCGCCAAGGACGGCCTGCACCCCGCGGAGCGTAGGCGCGTGAAGACGAACACCGGCTTCTGAGTCAGCGCGCGCCGACGCCGCTGCGACCGTAGAAGTCGGCCTCTTCGCGACCGAGCTCGGTGACCGGGTCATCGCCGTACATCCACTCGCGGGCGATCCGGTGCCAGTTGGCGCTGGCGCGCAGCTGCGAGAGCACGGCGAGCGTGAGCATCTCCATGCGACGGCCGAACAAATGCTCTGGGCGGATCGTCTGATGGCGCATCTCGCGGAAGTGGCTGGAGCGCGGGTCCGAGCTCTCGATCATCACCTGGGTGGCGATCTCCGGCGAGAGCGCCACCACCTCATCGGCGGTCGTGTACCACCAGATCGCATCGCGGATGAACGCCAGCAGGTGGTCGGGGTCCACGCGCTCGGGTTCGGGCAGGAAGCCGGAGGCGCCGAGCAGCTCGTGCAGCCTGGTCGCGTCCGCCTCGGTGACCGCGCGCTGCGCCGCCAGCTCCAGTTCGACGGGTTCCGCGTCCAGGCGCTTGAACAGGCCGAAATCCAGGAAGGCCACGCGGCCGTCCTCGAGCGCGAGGAAGTTGCCGGGATGCGGGTCGCCGGAGAACTGGCGGTGGCGGTACAGGCAGCCGAGGAAGAAGCGAAAGACGATCTCGCCGATGCGGTCGCGCTCGCTCTGCGGACGCTCCTTCAGCTCCTCGAAGCCGACGCCCTCGACGTACTCGCTGACGAGCACCCGCTCGCGCGAGAGCGAGCTGACGACGTCCGGTACGAGGATGAACGGGTGTCCGGCGAAGATTCGCGCCAGCGAGCGCTGGTTCTGGGCCTCGAGCTCGTAGTCGAGCTCCTCGACGACCCGCTCCTTGATCTCCTCGGCGATCGCCGTGACGTCGAGCGCGGGGGTCATGCGCTTGAGCAGCCGCAGGATCATGTCCAGGTTCTGCAGGTCCGCGCGGACCGCGCCGGCGACGCCGGGGTACTGGACCTTGACGGCCACCTCACGCCCGTCGGGGAGGCTCGCCCGGTAGACCTGCCCGATCGAGGCGGCCGCGATCGGCTCCTGCTCGAAGGAGGCAAACACCTCGCCGATCGGCTCTTCCAGATCCTCCTCGATCACCCGTCGCATCTGCTTGAAGGAGACCGTGGGCGCCGCGTCGCGCAGCTTGGCGAGCTCCTGCTGGAACTCCTCGCGGTGTTCCTCGGGCACCAGCCCGACGTCGAGGAAGGACATCACCTGACCGAGCTTCATCGCCGCACCCTTCATCGTTCCCAGGACGGCGACGATCTGCTTGGCGGTCTCGAGCTGGCGCCGTGCCATCGCCCCCTCGGAGGCCTCCTCGCCCCGTGTGACGTTGGCGGCGCGCGTGCCGAACTGCTTGACGGCCTCGCTGGCGGCAAGCGTGGCGACGGTCGCCGTACGCCTGGCACGCGAGGTCGGGATCTTCTCGTTCTCGCGCGCCATGCCCTGCATGCTAGGAGCTGGGCGACGCCGGCGCAGAGGCCGGCGCGAACCGGCGCGGACGAGCTAGGAGCCCGGCTGCACCCGCGAGCCGGGAACGATGTCGTCCGAGCCGTCCTGCCAGCGCACCCACGCCTTCGTGCCGCCGTCGTAGTCGGCGCCCGCCAGGACCAGCGTCGCGGGCTGGCCGAGCGCCGTGCACGGCTGCGAGCCCTCCGGGTCCAGGCCGCGCCAGACGCGGATGAACGCGTTGGCCTCCCACGCTCCGGCGACGCTGCTCTGCTCGGCGTGTCCGGGGTAGATGACGGTGTCTGGCGGGAGCTCCATGAGCGTCCCCATGATCGAGTCGCGCAGGTCGGTGTAGGTCGTGTGTCCCGGTGCCCTCACGCCACCGACGGAGTCCTTGAAGAGCGTGTCGCCGGTGAAGACGACGAGCCCCGAGCCGGCGAGCCCGCCGGGAACGATGCTCCGCGGTGGGCGTCCGGGAGCAGCCTCGCCGGCGCGTGCGTCTGCGCGCTCGCCGACGAGGAAGGAAAGCATCCCGGCGCTGTGGCCGGGAGTGTGCAACGGGCGCACCTCGAGCGTCCCGAAGCTCAGCGTCTGGCCGGCCTCGACCGGCGCCATGTGCGCCGACGGGACAGCCTGCGCCGCCTGCTCGTGCGCGGCGGCGACGCTGCCTTCCAGCAGCTGACGCTCGCGCCCGCTGATCAGCACCTCCAGGTCGGGCCAGCGCCTGCGGAGCTTTCCCACCTCGCTGACATGGTCGAAGTGG